>JANDJC010000018.1 GCA_024331045.1 Nitrospira sp. | reverse complement strand
TACGGTAGCGGACAACTGCTGACGGAAGAAAGTTACACGGCGAACAAACTGTTTAAAGCTGGGATCGGCACCAACAACGTGGACGGCAACCCACGGCTGTGCATGGCGTCCGCGGTCACCGGCTACACCTCGACATTTGGAAAAGACGAGCCGCCCGGTTGCTATGAAGATATCGACCATGCCGACTGTTTTTTCATCACCGGCTCCAATGCCCTGGAATGTCATCCGATCATTTGGGAACGGATTCAAGACCGCAAGCGGAGCCGACCCGGTACGACGATCATCATCGTCGACCCGCGCAGAACCTTCACGGCACAGCACGCGGATCTTCACCTTCAAATCGTTCCCGGCACGGACGTCGCCCTGTATAACGCCATGATGCACGTGTTCGTGGAACGGAACTTCGTCGACCGTGACATGGTTGAGCAGTGCCTCGCAGCCGGCCTACAAACGGTGCGCTGTCTCGGTGAGGCGGAAGCCGGTGTAATGGGAGCGCGCTCATGCTGTGGCTTCTTCTTGTTCCATGGACGATCCTGATCGAGGTCGGCTTTTTTGCCTACTCGGCCGAAGCCGCAGGAATGGGCGACAGGGTCACGAGCGTGGAGGTCTTTCGCGCCATCGGCATCGCGGCGGCGCTGGTTGGTATCGCCCTTCTGTTCCTCACTCAGTACGTCTATCGCTCACGGCTCAGCCACGGCATGTACCATCGTCTTCTCTTGATCGGTGTCTTCCTTCTCCCGCTCGCGACGACCTGGAGCACGTCGGCTACGGTGATGGAAGGGACCAAGTCTGTGGAAGCCTGCCGGTCTTGCCACGTCATGCACCCCTTCGTCGACGACATGACCAATCCATCCAGCCCCACGCTGGCTGCTCGCCATTACCGAAACAACTGGATCGCGAAGGATCAGTGTGATGCCTGCCACGTGACGTACGGGATTACCGGCACCCTGGAGGGGAAGCGGGATGGATTTCGGCACTGGATTCACTACATCACTGGCACCTATCCAGACCCAATCCGATACGTCGGAAGCTATGACAATGCCAATTGCCTTGCCTGTCACCAACAAACAGAGAAATGGAGCCGGGTGAGCAGTCACCGCGCGCTGCTGGGCGAATTCGCGACCAACCGTATCGCCTGCATCACGTGCCATGGACCGCCCCACCCACTTCCCAAGGAACGGATGGCGGCGGCAGTCATGGAGCAAATAAACTAACAGGGGATTGCATGGGCGAGAAAAAAGACAACCTCTCCGAACACCAACAGGAACCACGACCGGCCTCCGCCTGGGTGACCCGGCAACTGACGCTGGCCGTGGACTGCGCCATTGCCGGGCTTGTGTGCGTCTTACTCTTTCTCTGGCACGGCTTCGGAGCCTGGACCATGGGCTTGGGCACCTTCGTGGGCATTCCCCTCTTGCTCATCGCCATGGCCCTGTATATTAGCGCCGTCGTCACCGATCTTAAAACCCGCGGCGCTCTGTAAAAGCAGGCCCTGTTCCCTGCCAATCATTTTCGCGAACGGCAAGAACTCCCTGCCAGCCACCGTGGTCGAGGAGGATCAATCTTGCCCGATCTTGGGCTCCGAGTAGGTTTCCTCGGACGCCTTTCGTGCTTGCGCCACACGCTTATAGTGCAGGAGAAGATCTCGCACCGAGACGATGCCCACAATTTCTCCATTTTTGGTAACCCCCAGATGGCGAACCCCCAATTCAGCCATCATCTCCTGAGCATCATCAACGGACTGAGTGCCTTCGATCGTGCAGATGGGAGTTGTCATGATCTTCTCGACCGTCAGTTTGCCCAACGGCTTGCCACTGGCAACGGCGCGGCGAACGATGTCCGTATCCGTCACGATCCCCGTCAACTGCTTCCCCTTTTTCACAAGCAGCGAGCTGACGCGCGCCTGTTTCATAATCTTGGCTGCACTCGCAATGGACGTTTGGGGGCCGATCGATTTCGGTCGTTTGACCATGATCTGACTCACCGTGGGCATAGAGTCCTCCTCCTTAAAATGGGGGTCATGGAGTCCACAAACTTGCACCTGCGTAGGTATCATTCCTCTCTCCCTAAAAAGAAGGGAACAGAGAAAACCACGTTCTCTTCTCAACAAACCAGAACAATTTTTCCGAAAAACTTCCGGCTCAACATCAGCTCTTGCGCGGCCCGGGCTTCCTCCAACGGGAACATCCGATCAATGACAGGCTTGAGTCGCCCCTGCCCCATAAGCTCAGCCGCCTTGACCAGCTCCGCGCGTGTCCCCATGTAAGAGCCCTTGATTGTCAACTGACGTGAGAACACGTAGCGGAGATCCAGCTTGACCTCCGCGCCGGTGGTGGCGCCACAGGTGATCAACCGGCCGCCTTTCGACAGCGCTTGGAGAGAGAGGTCCCAGACATCGGGTCCGATGTGTTCGACGACGACATCAACGCCCTTGCCTTCGGTCAACAGTCTGACACGTTCGGCCACATGTTCTTTGGCATGATTGATCACGGCGTCGGCGCCCAACAGCACGGCCTTAGGGATTTTGTCGTCGCTTCCAACCGTGGTAATCACTCGGGCTCCGGCCAGCTTGGCCATCTGAACCGCCATGCTCCCCACGCCGCTCCCCGCCCCCATGACCAGCACCGTCTCGCCGTGCTGCAGGCCGGCCAGAGCGAACAACATATGCGACGCGGTGACCGAGACGAGCGGAAACGAGGCTGCCTGTTCAAAGGTTAAATTGTCCGGCATCGGCAACACGTTTCGAAACGGCACACTCACGTATTCGGCGTATCCGCCGTCTCGGATGGCGCCGATGATGGAGTAGGTACGACAAAAATTGTCCTGTCCAGCCAAGCAGAACTCACAGCGCCAACAACTCAAACCTGGCGAGACGAGGACTCGTTCTCCCACTTTCACCCCCTCGACCCGGCTTCCCACCTCTTCCACAACCCCGGCAATGTCGGATCCTGAAATGTGCGGCAGAGGCATGGGATAGGCCGGGTTTCCCTGCCTGATCCAAATATCCAGATGATTGAGGGCGCAGGCCTTGACCCTGATCAACACGTCCTCTTGCGCCATCACCGGCATCGGCACTTCTTCGTACAACAGCTTGTCCGGCCCCCCATGCTCTCGAAAGAGAACGGCTTTCATGGATTGCCTCTTCCTCCCCTCCGCGCACTCGATTTTTCTTGCGCGTCAGATTTTTGATTGCGCCTTCCCCGCCAAGTGAGAACAGTTAGAAAGCGACGCGTTCTTGCTCCTTCTGTTCTGTCGCTGCCGAGCCCCTCTCAAAACCTCAGCACTCCCTCTGCGACCATGACACACGCTCCTCCTACCTTGACCGATTGAACAATGTCGTCGTCGGATTCCACCCTCACCCAGATATGGGAGGGCCGATCAATCTCATAGCCCTGTTCAATCACGATATCCGCGGTCGGAGCCGGTTCCACGACACCGTGTTGGACGAGATAGGCCCCCAATGCCCCCGCGGCACTTCCGGTGGCGGGATCCTCAGCAATGCCAATGGAGGGTGCAAACATCCTCGCGTGCACCGTTGCAAAAGACTCGACCGTCACCGTCGTAAACACCATAACCCCGTTCGCCCCCACACGCCCACACAGCTCGACCAGGGCCTGATCATCTGCCGAAATAGACCGAACAGCGGTCAACGTTCTCACCGGGACAATCAACACCGGCAAACCGGTCGAGACAACTTCGACCGGCCACTTCGTCTCGGCGATGATAGACCTTGCTATTCCCAGCGAGCCGGCCACTTCATAGAGGCTCTCTGCATCGTCGATCAGACTGACGAACTGCGGCCTCGGTTGCGTCATGACCACCTGGCGCACATGCCCATCCTGTGCGTATAGCTCAACTGGGAACAGCCCGATATTACACTCATAGACCAAACCCGTCACCGCCTCGTTGATCGAAAGGGACTTCGTTTGAGCAAGTACATACATGGCTCCAACAACTGGATGGCCGGCAAAGGGAATCTCCTTGGTAGGCGTGAAGATCCGAAGCTTCACGGCCGCTCCTGGAGCGGTAGGAGAAAACACAAAGACCGTTTCCGAGAGGTTCATTTCCCGGGCGATCTTTTGCAACTCGTCGTCGGTGAGTCCGTCGGCATCAGGAAAAACGGCAACCGGATTGCCGCCAAATGGATGGGAGGTAAAGACGTCCGCTTGATAGAACTTTAATGTCCGTCGGCTGGCCACCTTCCCCTCCATCCGAACAGATGGCCAAACAGATGGTCAAACGGCAGACAGGCAATCACACGGTATCGCTGTTGCCCATTTCGTCCAGCCCCTTTTAAAAAACGGCGAAAACTCATTTCCTTATTCGGAACGTTTCCGGACCAGCGGTATCCTGTCCGCCTGCTGCTCGCCATGCCTAAGCCTGATTCGATTGGCAACAGAAGGTGCCCCCCTGTTCAAACAAAGCGGGAAGTATTCTAGAGACCCCATGAAAGTGATGCAAGAGCGGAAAAATCGATGACAAGCCACGGCCGCTTGCAGACTGTTGCTTTCTCTGTGTTGCCTTTCATGTGAGGCTTGATCTTCCTCCTGCCCACCAAGGTGGAGAGCGATCACTGGCTCCAATACAGGCTCCAAAGAATTCTCTGCTCAGGCCGCTTGGGTAAAGCTCAAGCCAGGTTGCTCGTAATCGAGCAGCGATCATGCCGGAGGCGTTAGGGGGAAAAATATTAAAAACTACTACTAGTTGGGAGGACAAGCTATACCGACTGTCACCTCGCCACCTCCATGTTGAAGAGGCGCTGCTTCCGACACCCCCCATGGGATAACAGAGAACAGGGATAACAGAGAGACCATTCGAGGATGGACGCTAAGGGGAGAGAGCTTGCTGATATCTCAACCTGTTTTACACAGAACCGTCGGCGTGTTAGCTTCCGTGTTAGCTCCATTATTTCTTTTTCTTGTCCGTTTTTCACCACGGAGCTTCCCTCTCAAAACGGAGCTCCCCTACCAAAGAGGTATCGACTCGCTTTTAAGATTTAGAATAAGTTGTCTCGAAAACAAATTCAGATACTCCGGATGCTAATACTAAATGGTCATCATCCAACGTATCGTCATCTCCCAACCCAAACGAGTTCTGCCGTGTGCTTGTTCCCATTTAGAGAAAGGAGCTGATACATGAAACAAGCGGGGATTGTTCGAATGACTGTTATGGCACTTTGCCTGATCGGAACGAGCACGGGGGCCCATGCCATCACATGGACCTTCACCGGCATGGGCGGAGAAGGCACGATTGGAAATGCGCGAACCTTTACGGCGGGTGGCATCACCATTACCGCCACAGCCTGGAGTTATGATCCACGCGCGGGTTTTCAGCAGGCACGTCTCGGCCTCTGGCCCACCGGTCTCGGCGTGTGCAGCGTCACGGAGCGTTGTGGCAATCCTTCTCATCAGGTCGATAATGCGGGACAGCACGAGTTTGTTCTGTTCCAATTCAGCGCACCGGTTGATCCCATCAGCGTGCGAATCGATCCTTACGGCACCTACGATCGTGATGTTTCGTATTGGACCGGTAACATCTCACTTCCGTCCGATCTTTTGGTCGGAGAAACCTACTCCAGCCTGACCGGCCTTGGATTTTTTTCACGCATTGATAACAACGGGACTGTAAGCTCACGTCCTCGAGACGTTCCCATCGTCTCGCCAGCGGTAAACGCTTTGCTTTTCGGAGCTCGGTTAAACGGCGGTGGAGATGATTATTTCAAAATTACAAGTTTGACAGGCTCTGCAGCATCGGTTCCAGAACCCAGTATCCTGCTCCTCATAAGCCTAGGTCTGCTCAGTGGGGTTTGGTTCCGAGTCAGAAAAGCCAGGCTCTTGTCATGATAAGGTCTGTTGTTCCGTCCTGGCTGAAACTCACGCCCTGAGTCCTCCTGTGGGATTGGAGGGAGGAGGGACTCTTAATGAGAGAAACCAACCCTGGAGCGTTCTTGACTTGAGAGGAGGGATATTTTTTCGTCGATCAGCCTCCCTGCTGTCTCTTCACCACATCAGATGAAGAAGACATCTTCTTCGTCGGCGAGCAAACAACGGGAGGCCCCCTCTCGATCAAAAACCTTCATGATCCTCTGTAGCTCTTTCTGAAACCAGAAGATGGCATGACTCTTTCGAAAGAGAGTGTTATTCCTTCCCACCCCCTGCACTTTTTCAAAGTGCTCTTTCAATCATCAACCGCTGAGACAGAGTGTCCCTCCGTCCCCTGATATTGGTCCTCGTCCTGCGGGAACTGTCTTCAGACCACCGTTCGCGTTATCGCGCTCTTTGAGAAACCGTCACCTCTCAAACGATTGCCCCCAACGCCGGCACGATGGGGATAATCTGTTCCCTTGTGGCTCCTTTAGAGGGAAGCGGATCACTTGCCCACCTTCAGCAACCATCCATCGGCCCGAGTGCAATCGCTCGGCCCTTTAGCCGAGATTTCAATCCGCACAAACGATCCCGTGATATGGGAAGGGAGCTTGCCGGTCACAAGCGAGCCGTTAGCTTGCGGTTTGACGGTAATGGGGACTTTTTCTCCCTTAATGGTCACCACAATCGAACGGGGGTTGGCCTCTTTTGACGCAAAAAAGGAAAAGTCCGACTGTGGCTTGACCTCCGTGTTATTCGTATCATAGGAATAAGGTTTGGGAGAAAAATCGGAAAAGTTCACCCGGGCACATTGATTGCTGACGTCAGCCGGTGGCCCGGTGTCATACGCCATCGCCGACGAGCCGATAAGACTAACCACAGTAATACATGCGGAGAACAGGAATTCGTCGTAACGCACAGATTCACCTCTCTTGCCTGGTTGAAGGAGTGAACATAGGAAAAGCCACCATGGTAACGGATCAGCCGTGCTGGTATTGTAATGATAGGGTAATAAAAAACAACCCCCCCTGGGAAGTTGTCCGAGCCAAGTTGTAATTCGGTGTCTCGTTATTCATCGTGATCGTGAACATGTTCCTACTCTGGAGAATTCTCAAGAGGGAAACTTGCTCGAAAAACTTGAAACGCGGGAAGGAGGAGCGCGATTGGTCCTGCTTGCCCGCCAAACAGTACGCCACTGAACATACAGCCACAACGTCAGGAGGTGTCGGATGCCCTCGCAAGTCACCATCGGCCCCATCATCAAGATTACAAAAACGGATGAGGAATGGAAAAAGATTCTCTCCCCGGAGGCCTATCGAGTGCTCAGGCACGAGGACACGGAGCGGCCCTTTGGGAACAACATGCACGATAACAAACGAGCTGGCATTTACTACTGTGCGGGCTGTGATCTGCCGCTCTTTTCATCCGAGCATAAGTTCGACAGTGGAACCGGCTGGCCGAGCTTTTGGCAGCCAATTGATCCCCGGGTGGTGGAGACACGCCTAGATTTCAAACTATTCATGCCGCGAACGGAGGTACATTGCGCAAGATGTGAAGGTCATTTAGGACATGTCTTTAAGGATGGCCCTAAACCGACCGGTTTGCGCTACTGTATCAATGGTGTGGCGCTCAAATTTGTTCCCTCATGAGGGCGACACGTCCCTCTCAAGGACGGTTATCTCATCTAGGTAATTACAAGACGGAGAGGGGTTCACCTATCCTTTAGAAAAAGACCATTAACTCAATACTCCATTAGTTGAAGGGAGTAATGGCTGAGAGAAAAACTCTCTTTGTTGTTGGAGAGAGAAGCAGAAACCGTGGATGGGCCGATTCAGCTCTCCGTGGTGGCCAGCAAACGATCTAGCGCCCATCAAGCGAAAAATCGTCGCACAGTGTCTTCGGGCACACAGCCAATCAGTATGTCCCCGTCGGGCGAAACAATCAGAGGAACCCCCCCATGCCCTGTTTCGCGCCAGGCAAGATCCCACGCGCGGGCGATGTTCAGACTCTCATCAATGAGATCCTGGCTAAGATCACAGGTAGCCAGTCTATTCAACACTTTTGGATCAGAAATGTCTTTCCCCTCGCACCAAAAAGTACGATAGGTCTGTCGAATAAACCTCATCCCCTCCTGACGATTGATACGCAGCAGAGTAATCGCAAACTGAATAGCCGGCAGAGTATTTGGCTTGCCTGGTGGCAATGCAATCGATAAGCGAGGCGTGAGCCGTTGCACCATCGCCACTTCATGTCGAAGCTCCGCCCCCAATGCTCCATTCCATGGTCTCATAGGACGCGGTAGATGAGGAGCATGTTGCACCCCTCGCCACTCGCAGCGGTCGATCAGATTCAAATCGTGCAGCCGTTCGTGCAATGCATAGCAAAAGGGACAGTTGAAATCGCTATACAAAAGAAACATCGTTGTCCTGCCTCAATAACTGTTTCTTCCCCAAAAACTGACTCTCACAAAACCACCCATAAAGGGTTCTGTGCTGCTTTACGGCCCGCAGGATGATATCACTCCATTTTAGTTCGTTTGTATCCATCCTCTCCGAATGGAATCAGCAGCTTTCTGCTAGACTTGAGAATCATGAGAAACACAGGCAACCAACATAAAGAGGAGACGCCACAATGATCTCCGCCATCCATACGGCTCTGTCGGGCCTCTCCGCCTTTGCAAGGCAATGGCACGATTCGGCTCACAACCTAGCCAATATCAATACAGACAGATTCAAACGTTCCGAAACCATCTTGGTTGAAGCGCCAAATGGCGGTGTCCTCCCCATCCTTCAAAAGGACAACTCTCCTGGCCCAACGGTTCTCCGAAACTCAGCCCAGGGTCTTATAGAGGTTGAGCTTTCGAATACAGATATCGGAACAGAGCTCATAACCGGCATCGTTGTCCAGAGAGCTTTTGAGGCCAACATCCAAACCATAAAAACGGCGGACACTATGTTGGGAAGCCTCCTCGATCTAAGAAAATGACCGACTACCTGCACCCCAAGCGAGACGGTCACATGTGACGCCAACCTAACGAAGCCGAACCATCCTTTCAGGCAGCCATCAGCTCAATCATCAAAAACTGAAGGGGCTGGCTTCTCTTCTTGAGAAGCCAGCCCCTTCGTCAGTCAAGAAAGCCGATCCTTACAAAAATCAGACAACCCTAGTACTGCAACTGCAAGGCAACGTGGAACGAATCAACCTTGTCGCCCGTCGCGTTCCGCTCGTAGTTCGCACCCTTGGTCCGAATGTCGCCATAGGTATAGAAGAACGCAACCCGGGCATTATGCCCGTCGATGACATAGTTGACACCACCTTCCCACTCCTGACGAGATGCACTCTCAAGCGGGTTGATGGCAGTATACCGCATGTAGGGCTGGAACCGGCCGACACCAATCTTCGCAGGAATCAAGTACAATCCCTGAACAGACCAAGAATGGCCGCTGAACACGCAGAAACAACTTGCCGGCCCGCCAAACAAGGGATCAAACGCCGCCTGCGCATAACGAGCCCACTGCCGGCGGAAATCGCCATTGAATGTAAAAACACCCATGTTGTTCGGGATGAGCTTCTCAACCATGAGATCGACCGAGAAACTAGTGACATCGCTCACCCCCCATGGGGCATTGACATTCCCCGCTCCATCCTTTTGATGTTGACCAGACAAGCCAACAGCGATAATGTCCCCGGCTGTGCCGTAGTAGGTGCCAGCAGTGTAGTAACCGGACATGGGTTCGTCATTCAGAAGATTCAATTGCACACGCCCTGTGTACATCAAGCTATTGCCAATGTTTGCGTCATGCCGCAATCCTTGAGAAACAGCCAGGGCGTACAACAAGTGGACACCCATTGGATGGACTTTGCCCCAGATGGTTGCCGCATTGTCACGACCATAGAGCCCCGCGCCATCATCAAAATTCCTGCTAAAAACGGCTGGCGTCCCGGGTCCACGCAGACCAGAGAAGCTTGCCTTATGGAAGGCGTTGTTCAAGGTGTTGCGATCGGTGGGGAGCAACATGCGGCCGACCCAGAGATTCAAATGCTCGTTGATTTCAATCTTGCCGATTGCATCCAATAACCCAATGGAGGAATTGCCTCCAAAAACTCCCGTTCCCGTCGAGCCTGCTTGGAAGTTGGGGAAAGCACCACTGTTGTATCGATTGCTCCCAACATTGCAGTTAAAGCACTCCGTCGTGACCTCAAAACCGATGTATTTATGGACCTTGCCGTTGATCAAAATACGAGCATTGTCCACTGTGAACTCATTGCTGTAGTGACCGCCAGGCGATGCGCCTTCCACAGCATTAAAACTGGTTCGAAGCCCCATCCCAATGGAGATCCACTTGTCGTCATCGGCTTTGATTACACCGGCAGCATTGGCCGCTGGCGGCGTGGACATCGTTCCAGCCACCAGTGCCACCACGGCTCCGGCAACTATCACCTTCCTCCGCAACCCTTTCGCATCAACCTTCATTGTGACTGCCTCCCTTCTGTGAAATGAAAGTACCGACTGTCCTAACGATCTATCCCCTACCTCTTACCTGCATTGGCTGACTCCCTTGCAGGCTCCACGCTTCCAGTTTCTAGAGGTCGATAGAAGAGACTAAAAACGCCGGGAGTATGCCTAAATTCAACAAGGATAGCAAGAAAAATTTTGGGCCATCTCTTTTCTCTTCTGCATGCCTCTCATGCCTCTATGGACAATCACACAGAAACTGGCACTCAGAAACTGGCCCAACCGATCCCTCGGGAACCAGATCAACTCTGGCCCCCGTCTGGTCCCCGATCACACCTTGTTCGGCTGAGGAACGTAGCGCAAATAGGGCTTGATCGCTCGAAATCCTTTGGGGAAAAGAGCTTTCGCCTCCTGATCATCGACTGACGGTGAGATGATGCAATCCTCTCCATCTTTCCAATTGGCTGGCGTCGCTACCTTGTATTGAGCCGTCAGTTGCAGGGCATCTACCACCCGGAGCAGCTCTTCAAAATTTCTTCCGCAGGAAGCTGGGTAGGTCAGCGTGAGTTTTACTTTCTTATCCGGTCCAATAATGAAAACCGAGCGCACCGTCATATTATCAATGGCGTTGGGGTGAATCATGTCATAGAGAGTGGCGATCTTTTTATCCGGATCGGCAATAATGGGATAGTTGACCGTCGTCTGTTGGGTCTCATTGATGTCATTGATCCAACTCAGGTGAGAATCAAGGGGATCGACGCTAATGGCAATCACCTTGACCCCGCGGCGTTTGAACTCCGGCATGATCTTGGCCATCGTGCCCAACTCGGTCGTGCAGACTGGAGTGAAGTCTTTGGGGTGAGAGAAGAGAATCCCCCAGCTATTGCCCAGCCATTCATGAAAATTAATCGTTCCTTCCGTCGTCTCAGCCGTAAAATTGGGCGCTTCATCCCCTAATCGTATTGCCATAACGTTCCCTCCTTCTCCTAAGACCTTTGAACATGAACTTGCTCTCTTCTACCTTAAGAGGTCTTCTTCTTTTTGCTTTGATCGCCTCTCTTCTCACCGCAATGTCAGAGAGGATAGATCATCCCGCCCAGTATTCCCCATCTCGTATTCTCGCATCGCCACGCTACGATACTGTGCCTCCCCCCAGAGTGCAAGAGGCCTTTCAGGTGCCGGTGACCTCTGTTACCCCTCTCCACCTCGTCCAAATTGCCGCGAATCAGCCATCCCATATCTTGATCACCATTTAAGATCTTCGCCCCCCCGCCGATACTATTACTGGACGGACGGAGGACACCATGGCCAATCCACACGCTGTTCAATCGAAACTTCGTATTCCAACCAATGACCCCATGTATCGATTGCTTCGCGAAGGCTGCATCAAGGAGTTCAACGCCCGAAAGGCAGCCGGCGAAAAATGCGATTTTCGCGGCTGCGATCTCCGGGGGCTCGATTTCAGAGGATTGGATGCGGATGGCATCGATTTTCGAGATTGTTACTTCCGCCAAAGCGACCTTCGTGGCGTGGATTTCAGCAAGGCCAATCTCGAAGGCGCGAGCATCAACGGCTGCCAAATTTCCGGCTGCCTGTTTCCGCCTGAGCTAAGCGCTTCGGAAATTGAATTGTCCCTCTTGCACGGCACCAGGATGCGATACAGTACAAAATAAGGATAAGGGCAGGGATCTTTTGACTTTTACACTCGACGGCTGCTCGCTTGCACTTTCGGGCGCCGCACTGTACCCACCGTCCACGATCCCGTCATGACCCCGCCGTCAGCCCCAACTGTGTCCGCACCCGTTCGTGACCGGGTTCGGCCATCCCGACATCGGTCAGAAACACCCGCTCGATGCCGAGCTTGCCGCTTTCCAACAGTCGATTCCGCACCACGTCCGCCCGCTGCCTGGCCAATGACTCCAATTCGGCATCGGTCACCGGGATCTCCACCATCACCCGCCGTTTCATCTCCTCGAACGTCGGAGCCGGTCGCCCTTCCGTTTTCGCTTGCTCCGCCGATTGATTCGCTTCCTGCAACGGCAGCTTCGTAAACCATTTGGCCACCAGCCGCTGTTCATCTTCAGCGGACAGTTCCTCTTCTTTCCCGGTGCTTCCAAACTCCTGCCGTTTCATCGCCAGAAGCCGTTCCCTCAGCTTCCTCGCGCGCACCGCCTCTCGATCAGCGACGGAATCAAAGGTCCCCTTGATGTCGAGCATGAGGCCGGCTCGCTCATTCAACGCCGTTTCCAGCGCGTCAAGCTTGGCTGTTTCTTCCGGCGTCAATGCCGTGCTGCC
Source organism: Nitrospira sp. (assembly GCA_024331045.1). Lineage (GTDB taxonomy): Bacteria > Nitrospirota > Nitrospiria > Nitrospirales > Nitrospiraceae > Nitrospira_D. The sequence continues at coordinate 35,986 of JANDJC010000018.1, read as the reverse complement.
CGGCGCAAACGCGATAAACTGAAGGTCCTCCTCACGTCCACCCGGCAACAGCTTTCCCAACAAGGTAAAGGGTGAAGCCGCGATCTTGCCCAGCAGGTTCAGCAACGTTGAAATGACGACTTTTCCGTATTTGAAATCCGGATCGTCCAGATTGCCACGGATCGGCAAATCGATCTCGATCAGGCCTTTGCGGTCTTGCAGCAACGCCACCAACAAGGGAACGGGAAGCGAGGTGGCATCGGGACTCTCGACCTTTTGACCGAACGTCAATTGATCGACCACGACCAAATTTTCCGCTTCGAGCACCTTTTGGGAAACCTTATATTTCAAGTCGAGCGACAGCTTGCCCTTCGACAAGACGTATCCTACGTACTTGCCGCTGTACGGACTGGCAGGCGTCAAATCCATGCCCCCCAAGGTGACCACCAAATCGGTAAAGGCATCTTCGCTCAGCGGATTAATCTTGCCGGCAATTTTGAGCGGTGCGGCTCCGTCGACCCAACCAATCAGATCCACATCCGCCTTTTTGATCTGTTTGGACGATAACCCTTTGATGGTCCCGCTCAATCCCACAAGACCGGTCCTCACCGACGGTTCGATTGATACATCTCGGAACACCGCCGATGCCTTGACCACTTTCACCTGATCAATGGCGATCGACAGTTGAGCCGAGTGGGCGGTCGATGGAGCAACCGATGTCCCCCCTTTCTTCTGGCCGGGCGCCTCCTGCGAATCGTCGGACTTCGACTGAACAACAAGATGCGACAGATTCAACGTGCCGTCCGATTCAAGAACGGCCTGGACGGCCGGCTCCTGTAACACAATCTCGCCGATCGTGACCGCCGTGGGCTCGACGTCCAGCGCAACACGATTCACGTTCAGCGCCTTCCACGAGAGCACCTCCTCGAATTCTTTGCGATCCGAAATCACAAGACGATCGATCCCGACGTCTCCCTGAAATCGAAGCAGCGGCTCCTTGGAGCGGATCGCGGCGTAGCGAACCGTGCCGGCCAGATTGATCGCGCCGTCGCGGACGTCCACGTTCAGAAACCGGTCCAAATAGGCTTGGAACGGTCTGATGCCGATGTTCTTGAGCGCCACCGCCACGTCGGCCCTTAGGGGTTCCACCGCCACCTCCCCTTTGACGGTGATGGTTCCCGTCTGGTTGAGCGTCAGTGAGAGATCAATCGGCAGCGCCTGTTTGAATGGAATACGAATCTTTTTCACCGTGACGTTCAGATCCCCGACATCGATGTACTGAGGTCTGGCTAAGGTCCGATCTTCAAAGGCCGCGCCGTAATTCCGGAGTTCAAACTCACCGATGGACACATTCCAGGATTGATCCGACCGTTGATCGGATGTCTGTCCTTGGGCGGGAGTCGGCGGAGGAGCCGGCGCGTTTCCGACCGCCGGCGCGAACAGTTGCTGCAGGTTCACCGTCCCGTCCGGATTGAGCCACGCCATCACATGAGCGTCAGCCGAACGGATGGCGGCAATCTCCACGGCCTGTTTGCCTAGATCAAGATCAAACCCTTCGACCTCGAAAAGCGGAACCTTCACAAGAGACTCAGGGAAGCCCCGTTCTCCCAGAGCCAAATGCTGAATGCGCAGGTGCCCATCCTTAACTGTGACACTGGGAGCTTGGCCGCGCAAATCGGCGTGATACTTAGCCGACAAGGCAATCTCGCCATCCTGTACGTCAAAGCGAAACCGATCTTGCACCACCTGATAGAGTGTGCCGACCCTGACCCCCGACAAATTCAGTTTGCCGTCGGACTCCAACGGCTCGAGCGACACGGTGCCCTCCCAGGCCAATGATTCCCCTTTGCCGATTTCGGCGGTAAAGGCGTAGGCGTTATCGCTTCCTTGGATGGTGCTGAAGTTGCGCAAGGTGATATGGATCGGGACAATGTCCATCGACACGGGCCTGGGCTTCGATTCGTCCCGATATTCCACGACGCCTTTGTTGATTTCGAGCAGCCCGATTTCCACCGGCATCGCTTTTGGGGGTTTCGCCTCCGACGGTTGAACTGAAGCCGCGCCGGTATCGCTCTCCGATGGAGGCATCAGCGTCAATAGGTTGAGTTTGCCGTCGCGATTCACCTTGGCCGCCACAAACGGCATCATCAACCGGATTTCATCAAACCCCAGTTTCTGTCCCAGCAAGGTGGTGGCACGAAGATCGACGACCAATTCGTCGAACCCGATCATCGGAGTTTGATCGGGTTCCCGGACTTCCAGCCCTTTTAATCTGAGAGCAAGGATAAAGGGATTGAACGAGGCCTCTCGCAAGACCACGGGATGCTTCAACTGCTCGGCGGCGGCCGGCACCCCATAGGCTTTGATGAGATAGGGCAACAGAACAAATCCGGCAAGCGCATAGAGCCCGACCAGCCCCAGAGCCAGTCCGACCAAGAAGGGGGGACGAAGAAATCGGCGCATAAGACATCGACCCTGCGTGAAGGAGACAACCAGGACAAAACTATAGGGAAGACTCCCCTCCGATGTCCACGGGGAAATGACCGATTCCCCGATCGACTTATGTCAGCACGCCGCGACCGGGCAAGCAATGGATCACGCGGAGGAGTCGAACAAGCTTGGCGTGGGATGGTGCGCCCGGCTGGAATCGAACCAGCGACCCTCAGCTTAGAAGGCTGATGCTCTATCCGACTGAGCTACGGGCGCAGAAGCTTGAGGCGTTTGTCGGCACGCGGCAATCACGATATTGCACGGACACGATATTGCACGGATAATGCGATGAAGAGCGCGCGGTCCACACGAAGTGCGGTGTGGTCGGGGCGAGAGGATTTGGCCTCCAGCCCGGCGTCCTCGCTGACGGTCGCATAAGCAATACGACCTTGTCCTCCTCGCCGTTGGCGCTCAGCCACTTCAAATCCTCTCGACGGTCTCGTTTGGTTGTCACCGTATGGTCGGGGCGAGAGGATTTGAACCTCCGACATCCTGCTCCCAAAGCAGGCGCGCTACCGGGCTGCGCTACGCCCCGACTGTTTGACCAGGCTGTTTGCTCCTTTTCCGTGCCAACCTGTGGCCACGGCTTCCGGGCTGCTTTTTCACGCCCGGCTCTGCAACAGGTCTCGCAGTTTCAAGAATGCCTTGGCTCGGTGGCTGATCCGATTTTTCTCTTCCGGCGTTAACTCGGCCAACGTTTTGTCCAGCTCCGGGACATAGAAAACCGGATCATAGCCGAATCCATGCTCGCCCCTGCTCTGGTCGGCAATCACTCCCTCTAACACTCCATTGGCCGTGATTACCTCTCCTGTAGGAGACGCCCACACCGCCACCGTCACAAACCGGGCTGTCCTGCGCTCCCAGGGAATCCCGTCGAGCTCCTTCAGTAACTTACGACAATTGTCCTCATAGGTCGCATCGAGACCCGCATACCGAGCTGCATACACGCCGGGCCGGCCTTCCAAGGCATCGACTTCCAACCCCGTGTCATCGGCCACGGCACAATGGCCCGTCGCTTTGGCGATCTCTGTCGCCTTTTTGATGGCGTTCACCTCACAGGTTTCGCCATCTTCAACGACCTCCGGAGCCCCAGGAAAATCACTCAGCATTCTGATTCGCCACGGTAATCCGCTCAACAGAGCCGCCACTTCCCGTGCCTTGTCGCGATTTCTCGTTGCAAGCACCAAATCCGCCATTTCCACTGATCAGTCAAGTGGGCCAATCAACTCTTTTTGAAGAGCTGTGAGCCGTTGGATCGCCTGCCACCCGAGGGTTAAAAATTCATCCATATCCTGCCTGGCAAAGGGAGTGCGCTCCGCAGTTCCTTGCACCTCAACATACCGTCCGCGACCGGTCATGACAAGGTTCATATCAACTTCCGCCACCGAGTCTTCCGTATAGGCAAGATCGACCATGACCTCTCCACCCACTTTCCCCACGCTCACGGCCGCCAAATAATCGGTCAACGGCAGGCTTTTGATCAGATCCTTTTGTTTAAGCGTCTGAAACGCGTCGGCCAGAGCGATAAAGGCTCCGGTGATTGATGCGGTTCTGGTTCCTCCGTCGGCCTGAATCACGTCACAATCGATCCAAATCGACCGTTCCCCCATTTGCGACAGATCCGTGACGGCCCGCAGCGCGCGCCCGACCAGCCGTTGGATTTCCAACGTCCGTCCTCCCTGTTTACCCTTGACCGCCTCCCTCGGCGTGCGCTCGTGGGTCGCCCGCGGCAACATGGCATATTCCGCCGTCACCCATCCAGTTCCCTTGCCTTTGAGGAAGGGGGGCACCTTTTCTTCGACCGACGCCGTGCAGACCACCTTGGTATCGCCCATTTCGATAAGAACCGATCCCTCAGCATGTTTAATAAAATGCCGCGTGATTTTAATGGGACGTACTTGGTCTTTCCGCCGACCATCGACCCGCACAAACCCTGCATTGGCACTCATTGCGTCTCCTTTTTGAGAGGTCAGGGGATTATAGTGAAGAGGGCCATAAAGCGCAAACCGGCCAGTGCCTGTTCCTTATCCTCTAGGCTCCCCCATCTTTCCACGATTTCTTCCCACAATCGGTTAAGGCGGTCATCCTGCTCTCGGTCACCCTGCACTCCTTCTATCCCCTACAGCCATGGCCCATGGCCCCAGGTCTCTTGGCCACAACGACATGCTGGATCAAGCCACTTATCTCCGCATCCTCTCTTCTCAGGCCTTCTGGCTTTCTGTCTTCCACTTCACTTCCGCTTCTGCCTCCTCGTTTCTCGATGGACTAGAGGGACCGTGTTGCCCTATTCGCCACCAACCGGCAACGATACTCAATAACCGCCAGTGATGACCGCCCCCCTCTTGCACTTAGGATTTGCGGAAATTGACCGATACAGATCTGTCACAACAACCAACACCGATTCTTATAACTCACAGAACCGCGTGTCACGATGACGATAAACCTCTTGTTGGATCACAACGCAAGACAAGCTCTGCTGGACAACCGAAACATTCTGGTGGTGGATGACGAAGAGCCGGTCCGCCGCTTGATCGGCTACCTGCTTCAGACCCACGGCTACCCGGTATTTCTCGCGGCCGACGCCCGTGAAGCGCGCCGGCAACTCAACGAGCAGCCAATCGCTCTCATGTTGTGCGACGTGAACCTGCCAGGCGAAACAGGAATGGACTTGGTCCGGAGCACCCTCGTTGAGCATCCGGACACCGCAGCCATCATGGTGACCGGGCTGGACAGTCCCGTGCTCGCAAACGCAGCTATCGAAGTCGGTGCCTACGGTTACATCGTCAAGCCATTCGGCTCAAACGAAGTCTTAATCGACGTCGCCAACGCCCTCCGCCGCCGTCGGCTTGAACTGGAAAACCGCTTCCATCGCGAACATTTGGAGGAACTCGTGACGTCCCGCACGATCGCCTTGCAACAAGCGCTCGAATGGTTGGAACGCAGCGAGAAAGAACTGCGCTTGTCAAGAGAGGAGACCATCCAGCGACTGGCCATCGCCGCCGAATTTCGTGATTGCTCAACGGCTCAACACATTCAACGGATGAGCCGCTACTGCGAACTGCTTGCCCGCAAAGCAGGCCTTCCCTCCGAACAATGCGAACTGATTCGCACGGCCAGCCCCATGCATGACATCGGCAAAATCGGCACGCCCGATCAGGTGCTCCAGAAGCCGGGGCGTTTCACCCCGGAAGAGTTCGACGTGATCGCCCAACATGCCGAAATCGGCTATAAAATCCTGTCCGGATCCGATTCCGATCTGCTCAAGGTGGCAGCCACGATCGCCTATACTCACCACGAATGGTACGACGGCACCGGCTATCCTCGAGGACTGAAAGGAGAGGAAATCCCGATCGAAGGCCGCATCGCCGCTATCGCCGACAATTTTGACGCGTTGACCACTGAGCGGGTCTACAAGCCGGCTTTTGATTTCGAGCATGCCAAGGAACTGATGCTCAAAGAGCGAGGCACCCACTTCGATCCCCTCTTGCTGGACCTGTTTCTCACCGAAGAAGAGGAATTGCGCCGCATCCACCATCAATTCGCCGACCATGTTCCGACAGCCTGGCCCCGCGCGGCATAATCCCACCCACGTTCATTTTTGCAGCCCCCACCCACTGCTCTATCTGAAATGGCTGAAATGGTCGCGCTCTCTCGCGACTGGCTCAAGAGCACGACCGTAACGTCGCATGAGAGTGGGGGAGCGATCGGTTGCTCACTGACACTGGCCGAGTCGCAAGGACCAGTTAGGCCGGCTCATAGTTCAAATTGGGCGCAAGCCACCGTTCAACGACTGAGACGGGCATCTTCTTACGGGAAGCGTAGTCTTCCACCTGATCCCTCCCAATTTTTCCCACGGCGAAGTACTGAGCCTCCGGATGGGCGAAATACCAGCCGCTCACGGAGGCAGCGGGCAGCATGGCGTAATTGTCGGTCAGGGTGATACCCGTGTGCGTCTCAACCCGTAAGAGGTCAAACAACGGTCGTTTTTCCGTATGGTCGGGACAGGCCGGATAACCAGGGGCGGGGCGGATCCCCCGGTATCGCTCACGAATCAGGTCTTCGTGCGTCAGTCGTTCGTCCTTGCCATATTCCCAGTCGAGGCGGACCCGTTTGTGGAGAAATTCCGCAAAGGCTTCCGCCAGCCGATCAGCCAGTGCTTTAGCCATGATCGCGTTGTAATCATCATGGTCCCGATTAAATCGTTGGCACAGTTCATCTATTCCGATTCCTGCCGTCACAGCAAAAGCTCCGACATAATCCCGCCGGCCCGACTCCCGAGGCGCGACAAAATCCGCCAACGCGAGGTTGGGTTGCCCAGCCGGCTTTTCCCCCTGTTGCCGCAGCGTGTGGATGGTCGTCAGCACGGTCGCTCGAGCCTCATCGGCATACAACTCAATGTCATCGCCGACCGAGGCTGCGGCAAAAAAGCCATAGACTCCCTGGGCGGTAAGCAGCCGCTTCCCAATGATCTCGTCCAGCAGCCGTTGAGCGTCGTCGTATAGTTCCCTGGCTCTCTTGCCGATCGTCCGGTCGTCGAAGATCGAAGGATAGCGCCCTTTGAGTTCCCAGGTATGGAAAAAGGGCGACCAGTCGATATAGGGCACCAGTTCGTCCAACGGCTGGTTTTCGATGACTCGGATGCCTAGGAACGACGGCCTCGGGATGTCGATCGCAGCCCAATCCGACGCCAAGCGGTTGGCCCGCGCCTGCCCGATCGGAAGCAACGGCTTGGCTCCCCGGTCCTGATGGGCCTGCCGCATCCGTTCATAGTCTTCGTAAACCTGCTTTGCGAATGCTTCCCTCTGGGCAGGATTGACGAGGCTTCCCACCACCCCTACCGCCCGCGACGCATCGAGCACGTGCACGGTCGTATGCCGATACGCCGGGGCAATTTTAACGGCCGTGTGCGCCTTGCTCGTCGTGGCGCCACCAATCAAGAGCGGCACCTCGAACCCTTCACGAGTCATTTCCTTAGCGACATGGACCATCTCATCCAGAGACGGAGTAATCAAGCCACTCAGGCCGATAATGTCGGCCTTGTGCTCCCGCGCCGCGGCCAAAATCTTTTCACAGGGCACCATCACGCCGAGGTCGATGACCTCATAATTGTTGCAGCCAAGCACGACGCCGACGATATTCTTGCCAATGTCGTGCACGTCACCCTTCACGGTGGCCAAAACAATTTTGCCTTGGGAACGAAAATTCCCCAGCCGTTTTTTTTCTTCCTCCATAAACGGCATCAAATAGGCCACGGCTTTTTTCATCACCCGTGCGCTTTTGACGACTTGCGGGAGGAACATCTTGCCGGAGCCGAACAGATCTCCCACCACATTCATACCAGCCATGAGAGGCCCCTCGATGACTGCCAACGGTGTCGGATATTTCTGGCGCGCTTCTTCCGTATCCTGCTCGATGTAATCGGTGATGCCTTTGACCAATGCATGGGTGAGCCGTTCCTCCACCGTTCCCTTCCGCCATTCATCATCCTTGGCGACAGCCTTGCCCCTTTGCTTCACCGTCTCAGCAAAGGCGACCAACCGTTCGGTCGCCTCAGGCCGACGGTTCAGTAGCACGTCCTCCACCAGTTCCAGCAGATCCTTGGGAATTTCCTCATAGACGGCAAGTTGGCCGGCATTGACGATACCCATATCAAGGCCCGCTCGGATCGCGTGGTACAAAAAGGCCGCGTGCATCGCTTCGCGCACCACCGTGTTGCCGCGGAACGAGAACGAGATGTTACTGATGCCACCACTCACCTTGGCTCCCGGCAAATGCCGCTTGATCCAGCGCGTCGCTTCGATGAAATCCACGGCATAGTTGTTGTGTTCCTCAATCCCCGTGGCCACCGTGAGCACGTTCGGATCAAAGATAATGTCGTACGGGGGAAACCCGACGATTTCCGTCAGGATCTTGTACGACCTGGCACAGACCTCGATCTTACGTTCAAAGGTATCGGCTTGTCCCCGTTCGTCAAAGGCCATCACGACGACGGCCGCGCCGTAGCGTCGGATCAATCGTGCTTGTTCGATGAACTTGGCCTCTCCTTCTTTCAAACTGATACTGTTGACTACCGCCTTCCCCTGGATGTTTTTGAGACCAGTCTCCAATACCTCCCATTTGGAACTGTCGATCATGATCGGCACTTTTGCGATATCCGGCTCGGAGGCAATCAGACGCAGAAATTTCTCCATCGCCGCTTGGGAATCCAATAGACCTTCATCCATGTTGACATCAAGGATCTGCGCGCCTCCCTCGACTTGTTGTCTCGCCACCGACAAGGCTCCGTCAAAATCACCGGCGAGAACGAGTTTGGCAAACGCCGGAGAACCAGTGACATTGGTCCGTTCACCGATGTTCACAAAGTTGGAATCCGGCCGGATCGTGAGAGCTTCGAGTCCGCTGAGCCGGGTATAGGGTTCGACGGTCGGGATTTCCCGCGGCGGAATTCCTCGCACTGCCTCAGCCAACGCCTTGATGTGGGCCGGCGTGGTGCCACAACAGCCGCCGACGATGTTGAGCCAACCATCCTGAGCCCATGTGCGGAGTTGCGGGGCGAAGGTCTCCGGCGTCTCGGGAAACCCTGTCGGCAACAGGGGGTTCGGCAATCCCGCATTGGGGTGGGCACTCAAATACACCGGTGCGATGCGGGACAATTCTTCTATCAGTGGTTTCATTTCCTTAGGGCCTAATGCGCAGTTCATCCCGACACTCAGCAGCGGCACATGGGAAATGGAATTCCAAAAGGCCTCCACCGTCTGACCGGTCACACCACGGTTACTTCCCGCCTGAATGAACGTCACCGAAGCCATGATGGGCACGCGGCGCCAACCCCGGTCAAACCCATCCAGGATCGCAAAGAAGGCGGCCTTGGCATTGAGCGTGTCAAAAATAGTCTCCACCAGGAGCAGATCGACACCGCCGTCGAGCAATCCACGCACCTGGTCGCTATAGGCAGCAACCAGGTGGTCGAATGTCGTCCCCCGCGCGCCGGGATTGCTCACGTCGGTGGAAATAGACGAGGTCTTGGTCGTGGGGCCGATCGCGCCGGCCACAAAACAGACACGGTCCGGCTCGACTGCCTGCACCACGGCCACGGCTCTCCGAGCACATTCCGCGCCTGCCTTGGAGAGTTCATACGCCAGCGTTTCCATTCCATAATCAGCCAGCGAGATTGCCTGGGAGTTAAACGTATTGGTCTCGATAATGTCCGCCCCTGCCTCCAGATACTGGCGATGGATGTCTTCAACAATGGCTGGCTGGGTAAGATTCAAAAGATCATTGTGGCCTTTGAGATCTTTCGGCCAATCCTGAAACCGGTCACCGCGAAAGGCCGCCTCATCCAGGCGTCGCTGCTGAATCATGGTGCCCATGGCTCCGTCTAAAATCAGGATGCGCTGCTTGAGCAGAGTCTCGATGGTGGACGAATAAGCAGGGACCATGGCAATGCTGATCGCTTCCACTCCAGCGGGCTGGCCAAACGGCTTCGCAAGTCGTCAGGATCATACTGGAAGGTCCCCGCTCCGGCAAGCCACAGGAGCTTCCTTGACTTGAATTGCTCCTCGCCGATAGCATTATTTTAATGCAGCCTCGATTGTTCAGCCTGGCCAGCGCACGCCGCGCCTGCGTCATCGCCGTTGTGGCCCTCCTTCAATGGGGAACAAACCCCACCCCCCCTGCAGCGGAACCGTACTTCGAAGACGGGTTCCTGGGGCTCACCCAAAAGGAATTGCACGACAAACTTGGTATACCGCAGGCGGTCCGCGACCGAAAGTCGGCCTTGCGAGTCTTCACCTACTATCCCATCACCGATTGGAAGTCCTACTTCAGCAAACTCGTGTCGCCGGAAAACGGCGAGGATGTCTACACATTCAAGCGGGACGACATCGAGGTGCGCTACTCGTTCAGTTACGCGGTGGACCCTAACGACGAACGGGAGGACCGACCGTTGGTAGTGCGGCTGGTTGATATCGAGTTCTCCGCCCCCGTACCGATCGACCGCGTTCCCTCATTGGTGCCCGAATTCAAACCCTCCACCAACCCTTCAAGCCCCGCCTTTCGCTCGAACATCTGGATCCTCCTATTCAAAGGACCTCCCTCTGAAGCCGCTCGCTTCATCGTGAAGGAACAGGGCAAAGAACAACTGGAGTGGACGCTGGCCTATCAGCTATTTTCACTGCAAGGCCTGCCTGACCGGCTCACTCCCAAGGCGACGATCGACCGCCTAGAAATCAGCGCGCAAAGCCTGCAACTGGTTCAGCAACGGCAACGACACACGCATGAGCCCATACTCAATCCCTACTCCGTCGACTTTCTTCAGCAAGCAGGAGAGCCCCCCAAAACGATCAAACCGGTTCCGATTCCCAAGTATGCTGAATAAACAAGCATGCTGAATAAAATTGAACCATCTCTTGCTCTTGCGGCCTGACGAACAAGAACATCCCCTGGGGCCCACATCGACCAGACGATCGCATACCTATCTTGACTCACTGGCAGGCGGTTGTTAGCATTTTTTGTTGTGTAGAAGTCACGGCCATGACGAGCGATTCCTCACCTCCTCAACTCCACCCGGAGCCTGAAACCGTTTCCTTCATTCGGCGCCCCGAAGTGCGGATGATCATCTATGCAGGATTGGGCCTGTTCACGCTAATGGCCGTAGTCTGGCCAATGGTTACCCCCTTGCTGGATCCGGATTTCAAACGTCACATCGCAGAACATCGCGTGATGGTCGGCATGACAAAAGAGCAGGTCCTAGAAGCCTGGGGTGGGCCGCAAACCATCCATACCAGTTTCACGAAGGATGGCATTCGACACGAAGAATGGATTTTCGAGGATTGGGTGGATGCTGCGACTGTCCGCCACCGGTATCTGTACTTCGAAGAGGGGATCCTCGTCGGCGGGTGGTACCAAGGATCGCGCGAACGTAGCGCCCAACATCTTCCGTCCGGAAAGCCCAAATCGAAATCCGAGTCGTGACCACTACCGCTTCAGCAGGTGAGAGGCTCGACGCCGATTTCTTTAAGGAAGGCGGCGTTGCCCTTTTGAATTCATCACCAGGTTATCTTATTGTTTTGTCTCATTTTGAGGCGCATCTCCCGGCGAGACGGCTCTCTTGACGAGCAGGAAGGTACTTTCACGCAGAGGTTTCTCGGATCGACAACCTCAATCGGCTAAGAAGGACTTCGGCACGATCCCGGTCAGCTTCGTCAACCATGACACGTCCCATACAAAACGGTACGCCGGGGTACAAGGTGCTGATATGTTCTCCATGAATCACATAGGTGATGCGGTTGCCATCCAGCAAGCTTTTAATGAGAGCCAACTCCCCCGCATCTTGCACGTTGGTGAGATGGACCATCTTTACCCTTGTTCTTCCGCTCTGATTCACGTTCAATGGCCCTTGACCAGACACTGTGGTTGGATGCCCATCCCCTTTCGGTCTCAACGTTCAGGGAGTCTCCGTGATCCGGACACGGCGCTCTTGTCCAGGGCCGCCGGAAATGGTAAGCACCCGCTTCCATTCACGAACCTGGTACGTCGCCCACGCATTCGGCTGCCCCTGGTAAAAGGCCGTGGGATCTTCGCCGCTGGCATTGAGAAAAATCGGCTCGGTGAAGCCTTCGTCCAACACATAATCAAGCAACGATTCGGTCGTAAATCCTTTGCCCCGGAGCGTCACTTCGGCCAACACTTTGAAAATTTCATCCGGGTCCTGAACGGTAATCGGTTCCATTGCTTCGATCAGGGATTCTAGCGATAGCCCCAATGGGAAGGCAAGGTCCGCCCCTCTCACACTTCCCTTCTCTCAACCGAATAGGACCTCCTCCCTTCGCAAGAGGGAGGTCCTTAGTTGCCTTGCGCTCCCACGCAAGGCCGACCAGTGGGCGTCTGCTCTATGCCAGCCAAGCAGCCATCGCCATGATCCTCTTGTTTGCCCTTACTATGTTGCTCGCCGGATCGCCCGCGCTCGGCTTGGCGCCGATTGACGAGGGCGACACCGTCTTGATCCCGGCCGGAGAGTTTTTCATGGGCAGCACCGATGATGGAATCAGCTTCGACGATGAACGGCCCCAACGCAAAGTCTTCGTCGGGTCGTTCCGCATTCACCGTTATGAGGTCACCAACGCCCGCTACAAAAAGTTCGTAGATGCCACTGGTCATCCTCCGCCACATCACCACAAGTCGGAATTAACGTTATGGAATCACGGCGTGCCGCTAGCAGGCAGCGAAGAGCATCCGGTTGTCAACGTCAGTTGGGAAGACGCGGTGGCCTACTGCCGGTGGCTTGGCATGCGCCTCCCTACAGAAGCAGAATGGGAAAAAGCTGCCCGTGGAACCGATGGCCGTCGCTATCCCTGGGGAAACGACTGGGATCATCGACTGGCCAACAGTGCCAGTTACTGGGCTGACCGGACCGTTGAATTCCAGAACGGAGCAGAGTGGAAAGCCTTTTGGGTCACAGGCGAGGGAGCCCGCATCGCCCGTGAACGGGGTCTCAACGGCGAAGTACTCACGCTCCCCGTGGGCAGTTTTCCTGAGGGCATCAGTCCTTACGGCCTCTTTGACATGGCAGGAAATGTCTCCGAATGGGTGCAAGATTGGTACGAGCCCTTTTCCTACCTCCATGCCCCACTGTCTGACCCACAAGGACCGGACGGACGGCTTCTCAAGGTCGTCAGAGGAGGATCATGGTTAAAACCGGCGAGAAACCTCCGCACGTCTGATCGCGACTATGGCTTCCCTGCCGATCGAGCTACCGGCATCGGCTTCCGCTGCGCTCAGGATGCCTGGTGAGACGGGACGCCGCCTCCCCCTTCGTATGTTTTCCTCGTCGTATGTTTTCCTCGAACGAAGCACCGGCTGATCGTCTGCCGACCGGTCAACTCGCTCCTCGTTCCCGACTTGCCGTACTGTCTACTCCCCCAACGTAGCTTCGGCACGACGAAAGGCGGCGAACAGTCTCCTCACTCCTTGATGATCGGCAGCCAGCACACCGGCCTCAACCAACACCGCCACACGAGGAGAGGGATCCAGCCGACGAAGGGCGAGGCCGGTCAACCTTTCCATTGTCACCGCCTGTTCATAGGTCTTCAGCCAGGTCTCCGTAACAGCGCGAAGACCCTCGTTTGCAGGGTCGAGGCGTCCCTGCCGAACCTGGTGCAACAATGTGATCAAGGGATCAACCTGGGCAAGAGCCGAGATAGCACGACGAAGGAGCAGTTCAGCGGAATCATCCATGCATCCTCTAGTTCATCGAGCACGCGCCAGGTCCTCTGGGATCACCACAGGTCCCGCAAGGGCCGGGCCCTGCTGCCGACGCCCAGTCAGCCGTAGCCCCCACACCAAACACGGAAAACTGCTTCTCCAATTTGGTGGTCTGACATTGGGGGCACACCGCCTGTGTCGTCCCTTGAACCAGTAACTCAAATCGATGATTGCATTCCCGACACACATATTCGAAGATAGGCATACTATCCTCCTTTCACCGTTTTTGCTTTTTATTATAGAAGTGGACCCTGCGCCATCGCAACGAGAGAATCCCTATGTATCATGAAGAAAAAACATTCGTGCTCCGATTCAGCCTTGAAGCCCACTTCCCCGATCATTACGAAGGTGAAGAGGACCACTATGCGTGGACCCATCTATGGGAATCGAGGCTGAAACCGGAGTTGCTGAAGTCCATCTTCGAATTGGTGCGGCGAACCGGAGACTGGACCGTGCATACTCGTAATCGTGGCAAATCACCGGAGGATGAAATTGAGCTCGTCCTTGAACGAGACTATGGTCGTCCTTTCCCGCCCCTCCCATGACCATGATCACCGAAACACCACGCGCAATCGGTGTCTATATCCATATCCCGTTTTGCAGGCAACGATGTCGCTTCTGTGCCTTTTACCTCGACATCGCCAAACCTGAGCGGATGGACGCCTTTTGCGCCGCACTGGCACAAGAGATTACGCTCCATCGACAAAACCAGGTCATTCGACGTCCCCTCCAAAGTGTGTACGTAGGCGGAGGCACGCCGACCGTGCTGCCGGTTTCTCAATTGGTCTCGATCCTGCAACTGATCCAGGCCTCGTGGCCGACCGAACCGTCTCCTGAAATCACGGTCGAAACCCATCCCTCCACCATCGGACCAACCGACCTCAATCGGTTGGTGGAGGCGGGATTCAATCGCCTCAGCGTGGGAGTCGAATCTCTGAATCAGCAAGACTTTGCCCCCCTTGGCCGCCCTGGTCGTGTTCGCGATGCCAAGCAAGTGGTGCGGGCGGCCCGTGCCGCTGGTTTCCGCAATATCAATCTCGATCTCATGTATGGCCTCCCAGGACAAACGTTGCAATCCTGGACGGAAACTGTGCGATCGGCACTCGAACTCGAGCCAACCCATGTCTCCTGCTATGCCTTGACCATCGAAGAAGATACCGAGCTTGCCCTGGATGTCGCCCATCATCTCGTCCCTCCCCCCGATGAGGCGCTGCAAATCGAAATGGAACTGGCAGCGGAGGCCATTTTCCAAGCGGCGGGTTTTGAACGGTACGAAATCTCCAATTACGCCTTGCCCGGCTTCGCCTGCCGACACAATCTCCTCTATTGGACCGATGGAGACTACTTAGGCCTCGGCCCGAGCGCGCAATCCTATGTGGATGGATCTCGGTTCGGTAACGTTGCGGACCTGTCCGCCTAT
Source organism: Nitrospira sp. (assembly GCA_024331045.1). Taxonomy (GTDB): domain Bacteria; phylum Nitrospirota; class Nitrospiria; order Nitrospirales; family Nitrospiraceae; genus Nitrospira_D. The sequence goes on along the minus strand of JANDJC010000018.1, from coordinate 20,835 downwards.
ATCACCGCTCTAGCCGCCGGTTACTTGCCCATAGGGGAGCAGATCAGATTAACGGGAGACGAACGAAACCTGGAAGCGCTGATATTTGGGCTCCGGTTGGTCAGAGGAGTCCCTCACCACCTCGTCCATCCCAACACTCCCCAACATCAGGCTTTGCATCGCCTAGCAACAAGGGGCTTGATCGAATGGAAAGACGATTACGTCTGCTTGACTCCGCTTGGCAGGCGGTACGCGGACACGGTTATGGAAACATTGTACCTGGCTCCCTTATGAGGCCCCCTGCCGGGCTTTCAAAAAAGCTCGTGGGCACACCGCGCCAGCATGACGTCGCGGCCAGCGTTTGCTAGAATTTTCGCCGCCATGACCTCGATACCACAGACCATCCCGGAAACCACTGAGGATGTTGAAATCGGGACCGGAAGAGGACTCGAGTCCCGCGTCGTCGTCTTCAATTGTGATTGCCACACGTATCAGCAAGTGATCGACCTTTTCTGCCGATATATTCCTGGCATGACTCCTCGCAAAGCGTTTGAGCTGGCCTATCGCATTGACCACGAGGGACAAGCGGTGGTGTACAGTGGACCGCTTGAGCTTGCCGAGGACATTGCCAGCAAACTGGCTGGAGGCGGGTTACGCGTGGTAGTCCAGTAGCCGATCAGAGGGATCCGTTGCGGATTATCCAGTCAAATATGCGCCACCTTCTGCTTGGCGAGAGCCGTTACTTGCGCTTGGCTTTTTGCTTTTTCGCTCCGTGAGTTTTATTCGGTTTTCGTTCCGCTTGCCGACCAGGCCGCCGCTCGGTCCGCCTCGATGACGCTTGTTTTGCCGGTCCTTTTGCTGACTCACCCACCGCCGAAGTGGTATTCGTCGTGTTCTTGGACGACCCATGCGTCGTGCCCTTCTCTCCCTTCCCCGACGAGGTGGCAGCTGAAGAGGCTAACGTTCTATTCATCTTGGCAAGTTGCTCCCCACTGAAAATGCGCACCTGATAGAGTTCGAACAACTTGTTGATGGCCTTGGTATCTCCTCGTCTAGCCGCATTAAGAAGTTTGCGGCGTTGATTCATTTCCTCTTCTTCCGTATAGGAGGCCACACGCCTTTCCATGGTTGTCCTTTTCGTTTCGTCCCGCTGGGAAGCTTACCTTCTCACTAATAAAAAGCCGGTCAACTGATCACGCCATCACAGGGTTTCTGGTACCAAGAATAAAATTGTCCGAGTATATCATATTCATCTTGATTTTTTCGGGTTCCGCCGTTGGCTCTTCCCGTGCAAAGGGGCAGAACAGAAATAAGGACCCCAAAATTCGCAAGCTTGCCCCTCTAGACGCATACCCTTATGCGACGCATACCCTTATGCGCATACCCTCTATGCACACACCATGATACAGACCGTGGGCACATACCGTGCGCATACGTACCTTGGACATCCCCGGTCGCTTCCAGCCCTGTTGAGCCCCCTCTCCAACGGCCTGTATAATACCCTCGGTTTTTTCCTTCACGGAGGCCGTTTCGATGATGAGCGAATGTCCTCATCCTGCAACCAATGTGATTGACGACCCTCAGGCAAGGACGTTGCTTCGCCGAGCTTTTGAGGCAACGGCCCGATGGCCTCGAGACTTCGCCGGTTTTACCGCCAACCTCGTCGTCAACGTGAACGGGAAGGAAACGGTAGGAACCGCAACGGTCAAAAGCCCGCGCGAGGTTTCTGTTCAGCTGAGCGATCTCGAGACTCAAAAATGGGTACAGGATCAGCTTGGCATGATCGCTGTCCATCGGGGGCCCAGAAGCTTCGAGGAGTCTGACGGGAAGTACCTCCTGACCATGGAGGAAGACGGCCATCCACTCGGTGTGAAACTCATCATCCACGGCTCTCACTCCTATTATCGCATCAAGGACGACCGTATTACGCAGATTACTCGCAACATGGCGCACCCCGGCATGGAGCCATTTGCTTTTACCATCAATGTCGAGGACAGCACTATGACTCAGGATAGCAAGCACCTCACTACCAGATATACGGTCTATTACTACTCGCCAACGGACGGGACGCTGAAGAACGTGGAGAGTTTCTCCGATTCCCATGTTCGAGTTGGGTCAGCGGACTTGCCGGCGACCAGACGGATCATCTCCTTCGAACAAGGAGCCGTATCGGTTCGGAGCTTGACCTTCACTAACCATAGACTGCTCTAAAGACTGCTCTAAACGATGGATTTGCGAACTGGTGTTCCTCGAAGCATGAGGGTGAGACTAGGGGGATACGTTCACCTGGCCCGCATGCTTGACAAGTGCCGAGCGGTCCTGGCCGGCACGCAAGGCGACTACATCTATCCTTGCCCTCTAGACGAACAGTTGCTGGAATTTGCCGGCATGACGAGCGAGCAATTCTCGGCTGCCGTGCAGGCCAATCAGTCCGACGAAGCAGTCGTCGCTTGGTTTCAGCGGACGGCCCGGCCTCACACCCCCGCTGAGCTGGAAGAATGGAACCGTAGGCTGCTGGCACGGAGACCAAGTTCTCCCGAAAGCGCAGCTCGGTTCAAGAACGCTCTTGAAGCAATTGACCCTACCCGAACTGACATTACCTCATGGGCCGACCTGTTGGACCTGGAAGAAGGGCGGGAGGTGCCGCATCGGGATCACCCGGCGCCGCTCACGCCGAGTGGGGAATACCTTTCATCTCTCCACGACCTCAATAGGTCAAGGCCGGGTACTTATTGAGATAGGTTGGCTGTTCTGCTTGTGTCACCATAAAGTGGGCCACATCGGCACGAGAGATGGCGCTCACCTTCATGCCTTTAGTCAGGTCAGTCAACACCCGATACTGGCCGGTGAACGGACCGTCGGTCAGCCGTCCCGGTCGGACGATTTCCCACCGTGAATAGTTCCCGGCGATCACCCGTTCTTGCTCCGTCTTATCGGCATAGACCGCTCTGAGCAACAAGGTAAAAAAGATTCGCATGGGGAGTGAGTTGTAACTCCAACTGTCGCCTGCGCCGAACCCCGTCAGAACAATGAGCGTCGGCGACCTGTTCAGTTCTTTGAGAACATCAAGCAACAACCGAGCGGAAGAAGAAAACAGTTTGGTGGCTAACGGGCTTTTCACCCCAAGCGTCACGAGAATCGCTTCAGCTTCCTCTACCACCACTTTGAGCTTGTCTTCTTCCGCTACACTACCCTGCACCTTTCTGAAATTCGCGCGATCCGGCACGGGCACAACCCGACGAGACAACGTCGTCACCTCGTGCCCCCGTTCAAGGGCCAGACGAGTCACGTGGAGCCCAACGCCAGCCGATGCACCAATCACCGCCATCTTCATCTCGTCACAGTCCTCCCGACCACTACAGGCCATTGATCGCCACAGGCGATGCCATGGAATTGATCGCCACAGGCGATTTGGCCATGGAGATGTACCGCCCTCTAGCGTCCAATTGGTTATTATTTTATTCTTTAGCAGCTCATCCAGTTGGGTCAAGAGACGGATCACCGGTCCCCTACTGGTCCACACCTCTTCATCTGCCTCTTCTTTTTGGGTTCGAGCCCTTAATGCCGGATGGGAGACGAAAAGATACGTTCCGTGCAGCACCCTCAACCAGCTGACTCGAGCGTCCTAAACATGATGTACACATCCACGAACCCCCATCGAGCATGGCGAAACGCTCCTGGCACCCTCCCAACAATTTGAAACCCGAGCGTTTGCCATAAGCGGACAGCCGGTAGGTTCGTAGAAACCACGAAATTGAATTGCATGGCCAGAAACCCTAATTGACGGGCCTCCCGCAGACAATGTTCGCCCATCAGCCGACCGATTCCCCGCCGCCGGGCTAGCGGGTCTACCATGAAAGCCGCGTTCGCAACATGATTGCCAAGTCCTGGTTGGTTGGGTCTCAGGATGTAGGTCCCAACAACCATGTCCTTCTCGACTGCCACATAAGTGGCGGTGTCGGCTCGAAACCAAGAGGCCAGGGCTTCCTCTCGGGAGGTAGTGGGAGCATAGGCGTAGGTGTCACCCGACGCCACGACCGTATGAAAGATCTCCCAGATCCGCTCCTCATCGGCGGAGACCGCTTGACGTACCGTTGCCATCATCTATACGGGTAGAGACCATCGGTCAGCATAGACTGCTCCCTCAGGCTGGGAACAGACAATCCCCCTCCCCTTTCTTCGACCAGTTGCAATGGCCGGCAACTTGGCCGGTAACATAAAAACAAATTATTCGCAGTCTTCTCTTTCATTCATCCACACTTGGTTTCAGGAGAAAGGGCCCGTAAAAGGCGGCGAACAACAGGTACGCCCCGCTCCAACTGATCGCGGCCAGCCCCATAGCGACGCGGTGTGCCAAGCCCACTGAGGGGCCGAAGACCCGTATCAGCGCACCAACAAACGCCATTAGGTATATACACACGGTCAGCGGTCCAGCATGGCGGGGCCGTCCCGTGTGGCCCAGACTGGCTCTCGTCATGACCCCCAAGGTCATGATCCCCACAGCACCGGCGGTCAAGGCATGCAGCGCATCGGGAGGAGGCAAGCCAATACCAAGCAATGATCCTCCCACCAACAACAGCGCTGCTGCGACCCACCCGTACCCCACGTGCAACACCAGAACCAGCGGTTCGGGCCATGTCAACCAGCCTTTCCATCGGACGAGGCGGCCGGCATTCACCAGACCAGCAAGCACGAATAGCCAGCCTGTTCCCCTCTCATACGGCCATTCCACCCAGACGGCTCCGGAAAAAACCACCATCGCAATCGCCAGCCCATCATATCGCGAAAAGGTGGAGGGCCGTTCCGGCCTCCCCCGCATCTCAAAAAACTCCTCTGTAAAGTTTGGAACAATCCGCCCTCCGATCACCACCAGCAAAATCAGGAGCACGGCCAACGCCATGCGAGGGGGGAAATCCGCGTTTCGCTCTTGCAGAGTGAGCACATGAAACAGGAGGTTGGCGAGGGCATAGAAACTCACCAACACCCCCATTGGCGCAATTTTCCAACTGCTTGTCGTGATGATTTCGCGCCAGAGCAATCCCGCCGCTGTCACCAGAAACGCTCCATCGAGCATCGCAACCACCAGAGGGGGAAACCACGGCACCGCAATCACGACCCGTCCAATTACCCACAAGACCCAGAGGCCTGCCAATTTAGCTCCTCTAAGGGGCGGCCGATCGATCCAGTTCGGAATGGCAGTCAATAAGAACCCCAGGATGACCGCCGGCAGAAATCCGAAGACCATTTCATGGACATGCCACCACCTGGGAGAGTAGCGGACTGTCACGCCCTCGACTCCATTGAGCATGAGTACCCACAAGGGAACGGCCATGCCAGCAAACAGGGCTGCGCTTAAAAAGAATGGCCGAAATCCCATCGAGAAAAACGCCACCCCCCGGTAGGGCGCTTCTTGCTCAAGGCCGCGACTCATACACAATAGGTGTGGAAGAGGATTCACCCCATGAACCGTCCGCAACAGGTATCAAATGACACACCCAACAGGAAGCGCTCCCGTCACCGCCATCCCTCTCCGCTGGTTCCACCGCCGAACCCACCCCAGTTACCCCCAAATCCCCCTTGCCCCGTGCCCCAATACTCGCCCTTTTGCAACCGGCGATAGGGGTGGCGTAAATCGGGGCGGCTGATGCCCCAGAAGGTCAACACAGCAATGATGGTCAGCAACACCGTCAGCCAGAACCCCAGCCCTTTCATATGGGTCTGGGGAAGATCACCGACACGAACCTGTTGGGCAGGCGAAGCTAAGGCCACAACGGCTTGGTAGAGCCCGCCTCCAATGTCGCCGTGCTCGATGGCCGGAAACAGATAGCGGCTTCCCACCTCGTGGCGGACCTCCGGCGTAATGATCGGTGTCATCCGACGCCCTAGCACGATGGCCGCTTGCCGCTCCTCGACGGCCACGAGAACCATTACGCCGTGTTCCTGCTGCGTGGAACCGATTTTCCACTGTTCATAAAGCCGCATCGCGTACTCTTGCGCCGAGCCGTAGGGTTTGAGTGTCGGCACCGTCACGGCCACCATTTCGACACCGGTTTTCCGCTCCAGATCCTGGCACACGGACCGAATCCGTTCTTTCCACTCCCGGTCCAACACGTGGGCATGATCGCTCACATAGCCAAGCGGTCCGGGCAGTGGCGACCGTTCCTTCATAGTACGGTCGGCGGGGGACGGCGATTGGGCAGCAGCTGCCGCAACGAGGCTGGCCCCCAGAACCAGACCAGCCAGAACCGGAACCAGCCATGTCCTCTGCACCTGCACCGTCATCCCACTCGTCGCTCAACCGTCCCCGCCAGCCGCCCAAGACTTTCGAGATAACGATCCAGGAGGCGCGGCACTTCGTGTCGTCCTGGTGTTCGATGCCCTTTCTTCAGCAACCATACCTCCCGCAAGGCTGCCAAATCGATCTCCAAACAACCTTCCAGATCGCTCAGCACCGACTCCCCCTCAAACGCGACGGATCGGTTCAAGAGCCGTTGAACGCCCCGTAATACTGGCAACAGCGACGTGATCGACAGGCACAGCAAGATGGTCACAGCTTCACCCGTTGCTCCTCCCTCAACGGCCCGTTGCCGAAGACGCACAAGATTCCCGCGCAGTCCCTGCAACACTTCGCCGGCCAGATAACGAGAGTCGGCATCATACCCGACGAAAGGATCGTTGCCCCACAACACGCGATGGGAGTCCGCAATGTCCCACCATTCGAGTGGAAAGACCACCGCCGCTACCCGGAGTTCCTCAGCTGTGAGGAACAACGGCACCACAATTTGCTCCTTGTTCCACTTGGCGTGCACCGGCACATACCGTTTCAGGACTGACAACTCGCAAGACGTCGTCACCAGCAACACATTCAAGTTCGATCGCCCCGGCAAGAAATCTTTCCGCACGGCGCTTCCGTACAACAAGACTGCCTCCAATCCATCGCCCAGCGCGTTGACCACATCCTCCACATAGGACTGCAACAGCTTGCGGGTTTCATCTGGCAATCCCTCAACGTTCCACGGTGAGACGGCCATGGTCTACCCACCATCCTGCACTGCTCGACGATGGGCATGAGGGTCGGGCAAGAACCCCGCCGCCATGAAGCGGTCAATCACGCTGAACGGCGGCCTGGTGCGTAACCCCGCCGTGGTAGCCAGGATGCGATACCGCAGCCGGGCGTTTCGGTCCAATGTCTTGAACACACGATCCCGCAAAAAGCCAATCACAGGGTTGCCGGTGTTCCAGAAAAACACCTCCTCATCGGCCAGCCGTTGCAACATGGTGACCTGCGGGCGGCGCAGCCGTTCGAATCGTTTCAATCGTTCCGCCGAGCAATCGTTTGCTGCCAGACATTCGGGCAAGAGATCAGCCAAGGTAACCGCGTCCACCATCGCCTGCATCCGGCCTTGCGAAGCATGAGGATTCATCGCATGGGCGGCATCGCCAATCAACACTGCCCCATCGGCAACCCATGTCGAGGCTCTCACCCGGCCGGTCGGCAGAAACGCGGTCTGGCTCCAGTCAGTCAATCCTTGAAAGATCGCCTCATCGGGGGGACTGATGGCCGTCCAGGCCCGTTGCAATGAAGGGATGCCTTGAGCTTTGACGCGGTCGTAGGAGCCCGCATCAATCATGTAGAGCAGAAAAACTCGCCGTCCCGCCGCTGGAAATAACGCGAGAATCGTGCGCTTCCCGACAAAATACTTGGCCTCTTCCATCGGAGCCGGCGCCTCGATGATGGCAATCAGATACCCCTGAGCATACAGATGCACGTCGGCGGCAATGCCCAAGGCCTGCCGAACCCTCGAAAAGGCTCCGTCGGCACCGACCACGATCTTGGCCTTGACCGTCACCTCTTCTCCCTCCCGTTTGGCCATCAGACCGACCACTCGTTCGTTCTCCCGCAATAGACCGACAAAGGATGTTCCATACCACAAGCACACAGAGGGCTGCCTTTGTATCGCATCGATGATGACATGGTGTGCGACATTAGGCAGGGTCACCACCGCCCGATTGTAGGGAGGAGGCAACTCGCCATAGTCGACTGTGCAAAGCCGCTCACCACCGGCCCGGCAAAAATGAAAGAGTCGAACCGGACGAATCGCTTCAGCAGGCAGCTTGTGTAACAAACCAAGCCGATCAAGCACCTGCTGGCCATTGGGTTGGAGAATCTCGCCACGTACGCCGCGCGGCGGCCCGGCGGCCTGCTCGAGCACGATCGTTTTAATTCCCTTCTGAGCCAAGGCCAAGGCCAAAACCGCCCCGCCGCCTCCGGCTCCCACGACCACTACCTCCGCTTCCTCGTTTTTCATGGCCGCCTCTCTACGACGCTCTCCAGTCCTCAAATCTGCGGCGGTCACGCCACATCGACAGAAACTTATCCCGCGCCTTTATCGACAACTCTCGATCTCGGATCACGTCGAGCCGCTCGTCGTTATAGCGATTGCCGCTACTGGTATGATTCATCGAGCCGTTCACGTTGATGGCGTCGTCGATCACCACCTGTTTGAGATGCATGAGGCCCTCATGCCGGTTGATCTTGACAGGAATCCCCCCTTCCCGCAGAGCAGCCATCGCCGCCCGCTGTTTGGGATCGCTCAGACGCTGGCGATCGGTGATGACTCGCACATCCACCCCCCGTTTGTGAGCTGCAAGCAGCGCCTTCACAATCGGAGGGAAGGTTACCCCATAGACTGCGACATAGATATACTGCCTCGCCTGCTCATATAGTTCGACCACCTGTTGGAGTGGCCTGTCCTCGGGGGCATACCAGACATCGACCGTTGGAGTCGTCGTCTCCCTCGCCCATGCCGAGACAAGCCCGCTCCCCCACCAGATGCAAGCGGCAACCCAACAGGCCAAATGGAGAAGGGGAAACTGCCGTCCGCGATTCATCCTTCAAACAGATCGCGAAACTGATCATCCGACGCCTCCCATGCTTCTGGAGCATGGGTTTGAAACCACTGTCTAAAAAATTGCTTCTGTTGGGAAGTCAACAATTGCTTAATGTGATGAGACCGCCCTTGGAGCGGCTGGAGAAACCCCACTCGTTTCGCCACGTCCAACGCGGCGGTTCGGACGTAGACGGTGGTGAACATCGAGGGCTTGTCCTCCTCGCCTTCACCCTGTACCCACACGGAGAGAAACCGATCGACCGTCAGTCCGGCACTATCCAACGCCGGCTCGATGTCGTGGAACACGTCATTTTCCGATTCGGCCATGGGAGTGCTGTCTCCAACTCGAAAGAGAAAATTCTTTTTCCACATGATGTTGCTCCGGTGCTGCTGATCACCACCCCGTTCCCACTATTCTTCCTTATGCCTTATGGATCTTATTAGTCGGTGCTTCGATTCGAGAGACGGCATAGTGGAGGCGAAAACCGTTTAAAGTCAAGCAACCGAGCGAAGCCGCAGGACCATTCCTCGTCCTCGCGGACATTGCCTTCGACTGGATACCCCTATAAGCACAGAGGAGCCGGCAGGACTCCTCTTTCACATGGTTGCATATGGTTGCGCAAAACAGCGGCTTATGCGTCACACGGCGGAGCCACTCATACCCTGCACACCACCAGCACCACGATCCTGGAGCCACCTCCCTCTTCTAAACCGTCTGCAAGCCCCCATCGCCTTGACAAGCATCTCGGCCCTTTGTTACGTTGGCCAAAACCTCAATCTCTTTGCTCACTTCGGAGTTTCCATGCAGGTGAAAATCAATGGCAAAGTCGAGGAGGTGCCGGGAGGTACTCTCCTCGACCTCCTCAACAGCAAGCAGATTGAACCCCAGATGGTCGCAGTCGAGGTCAATGACAGGGTTGTGGATCGTGAACATCTGGCAACGACTCCCGTGAACGATGGCGATCAAATCGAGTTTTTATTCTACATGGGAGGCGGCCGGTAATGGGGGGCTTCCACAAGGACATTACCGAACTCATTGGTCGGACCCCGCTTGTTCGACTCAACAGACTCTCGAAACCCGACTCCGCGACAATCTATGGCAAGGTGGAATTTTTCAACCCCGCCGGTAGCGTCAAGGATCGGATCTGCCTCAACATGATCAACGAGGCAGAGCGCCAAGGGAAGCTCAAGCCAGGGGGAACGATCATCGAGCCCACGAGCGGCAACACCGGCATCGGCCTCGCCCTGATCGCGGCTGTCCGTGGTTATAAGTTGATCCTCGTCATGCCGGAAAGCATGAGCATGGAGCGGGCCAGTTTATTGTCGTCCTATGGCGCCCAGCTTGTCCTGACGCCGGCATGGGAGGGGATGAAGGGATCCATCAAAGAAGCGGAGAGTATCTTGGCTCAGAATCCCTCCTATTTCATGCCAGATCAGTTCTCCAATCCGGCCAATCCGGCAATGCATCGCATGACAACAGCCGTGGAGATTTGGGACGCCTTGGATGGCCAGATCGATGCCTTCGTCGCCGCCGTCGGAACAGGCGGAACAATTACTGGCTGTGGCGAAGTCTTCAAAGAAAAAAATCCAGCCATTCAAGTGATTGCCGTCGAGCCGGCCACTTCCCCCGTGTTGTCAGGGGGAGAGCCCGGCCCGCACAAAATTCAAGGAATCGGCGCCGGTTTTATTCCCAAGGTGTTGAACCGTAAGATTCTTGACCGTGTCATCACGGTCACCGACGACGAAGCCTATCAAACGGCCAAGCTGCTGGCAAAGAAAGAAGGCCTCCTCGTCGGCATTTCGGCCGGCGCCAACGTCTTTGCCGCCCAGAAAGTCGCCGATGAATTGGGACCGGGGAAAAACGTGGTAACCATTCTCTGCGACACGGGCGAACGGTACATCAGTATCGAGAAATACTTTAACATTTAGTCGGCCGCGTGCGGCACTGCCGGGGATTTCAACCGTGAACGTCGAGGGCTCATCGCGTTTCAGCGGAAATAGGCCATTTCATGGATTTCACCGAAGAGCAGATCAATCGCTATAGCCGGCACATCCTGTTGCCGGAAGTCGGCGGGAAGGGTCAAAAGAAAATCGCCAAGGCCAAGGTCCTGATCGTCGGCGCGGGAGGATTGGGATCGCCAGCCGCTCTGTACCTGGCCGCCGCCGGGGTCGGCCGGATTGGCCTGATCGACAGCGACGTCGTCGATTTGACCAACCTTCAGCGCCAAATTCTCCACCACACGCCGGACGTGGGTCGCCCCAAGGTCCTGTCTGGGAAAGACAAGATCCAGGCATTGAATCCCGACGTCACCGTCTCGACCTACGAAGAACGATTGACGGCGGGAAATGCCTTGAAGATCATCGAGGATTACGACGTCGTCATCGACGGCGTCGATAATTTCACAGCCAAATTCCTGATCAACGACGCCTGTTTCTTTGCCGGCAAACCGCTGGTGCATGGGGGCATCCTGCGATTCGACGGGCGGGTGACGACGATCATTCCCCAACAATCCGCCTGCTACCGCTGTGTCTTTAAGGCCCCCCCGCCACCAGGACTCGTGGCGTCGTGTCAGGAGGCAGGCGTCATCGGCGTGCTCGCTGGTATCATTGGGACGATCCAGGCAACGGAGGCTTTGAAACTCATACTGGGGATCGGGCGGCCGTTGACCGACCGTCTGCTTGATTTCGACGCGAGAAAAACGCAGTTTAGAGAAATCAAGGTCCGCCGCAACCCCGATTGCACCCTCTGCGGCAACCATCCTAAAATCACGGCGTTGTTCGACGAGGGCGATCCCTATGCCGGCTGCACGGTGCGTCCGTAACGGCCGATTGCCGAAGGTGGTACAACCATGAACAAGATGAAAGCGCTGGTCTGCCGCGAATGTGGGAAGGAATATCCGACCAAGGCGATCCACGTCTGTGAGATGTGCTTTGGGCCTCTGGAAGTGAAGTACAACTACGACGAGATCAAAAAGGTCGTCTCCCGCAAGGCCATCGAACAGGGGCCCCACAGCATGTGGCGCTATCTTGATCTGCTGCCGGTAGAAGGCACCAACTTCGTTGGCCCCCATGCGGGGTTCACACCGCTGGTGCGGGCCAAAAACCTCGGCGCCTACCTCGGAGTAGAGGAACTCTATATCAAGAACGACACGGTCAACCATCCAACCCTGTCTTTCAAAGATCGTGTCGTCGCGGTTGCCCTGACCCGCGCCCGCGAGCTGGGGTTCGAAACCGTCGCCTGTGCCTCGACCGGCAACCTAGCCAACTCGGTCGCGGCACACGCGGCATCGGCTAATCTCCGATGTTACGTCTTCATCCCCGGCGACCTCGAAGCGGCCAAGGTGCTTGGGAACTTGATCTACAAACCGCACGTCGTCGAAGTAGAGGGCAATTATGACGATGTCAACCGCCTCTGTAGCGAAATTGCTGGCGAACATGGGTGGGCGTTCGTGAACATCAACATCCGCCCCTACTACGCCGAAGGATCCAAGACCCTGGCCTTTGAAACCGTGGAACAACTCGGGTGGAGGACGCCCGATCAAGTCGTCGTGCCAATGGCATCCGGATCATTATTGACCAAAATTTGGAAAGGGTTGAACGAAATGAAGCACGTGGGCCTCATTGACGAGGTTCGCACCAAGATCAACGGTGCCCAGGCTGAGGGCTGCTCCCCGATCGCCACCGCATTCAAGGCGGGCCGCGACTTTTTCAAACCGGTGAAGCCCAAGACGATCGCCAAGTCCCTGGCCATCGGCAACCCGGCGGACGGCTACTACGCGCTCAAGGCGACGGCGGAAAGCAAGGGAGCCATGGAGTCCGTGACCGACGACGAGGTCGTGGAGGGGATCCAACTACTGGCTCAGACCGAAGGGATCTTCGCGGAAACGGCCGGGGGCGTCACGATCGGGGTTCTGAAAAAGCTGGTCAAACAAGGCGTCATCGGCAAGAAGGACGTGACGGTCGCTTACATTACCGGTAATGGGCTCAAGACTCAGGAAGCCGTCATTGACGCCGTGGGCCGGCCGACTCGCATTCAGCCGAGCTTGCTCGCATTTGAAAAAACTTTTCAATTAAGAAGGACAAACGGTGGAACGCCATGATTAAAGTTCGTATTCCCACTCCGCTGAGACCCTTGACCAAGAACCAGGGGGAGGTCAGTGTGGCCGCCGCTTCCATTGAGGATCTGGTCAACAATCTGGAAGCTGCCTACCCTGGTATCAAAGCACGGCTCTGCGATGACAAGGGAGAGTTGCGGCGCTTCGTCAACATCTATGTCAACGAAGAAGACATCCGTTTTCTTAAAGGCAAGGACACCGCTCTTAAAACCGGCGACGAGGTCTCCATCGTACCGGCCATCGCAGGAGGCTCACCATGGCCAGCCTGAGATTCCACATCCGATTTCCCGAGGATAAGATCAAGGAGCCGATTATCTACCAAATTGGACACGAATATAATGTCGTAACGAATGTCCGCCGGGCTGATGTACGAGAGACGACTGGCTGGATGGACTTGGAACTTAGCGGCGATGTTGCCGAAATCGAGCGTGCCATTGCTGGTTTACGAGAAAAGGGCGTCATCGTGGATCCCATCGAATTAAATGTCGTGGAATGAACCCAGACTGTCTCGCCCGTGAGCGTCAATGCCACCGAGGAACGTCCATGATCGGACGACGCCCTTTGGCCTTCGACAGACTGGCTACCCATTCTTCTTAGCCCATGGAATGAACTGAGCCCCATGCAATTCACCGAATCGGAAATTCAACGGTACAGTCGCCACATCATCCTTCAAGAGGTCGGAGGGAAGGGGCAGCTCAAGCTCAAACGAGCCAAAGTACTCCTGATCGGTGCAGGAGGACTGGGCTCTCCTGCCGCTCTCTACCTGGCCGCTGCTGGCATTGGGACGATCGGGCTCGTGGACGGCGATGTCGTCGATCTGTCAAACCTGCAACGACAGATCATGCACTCGACCGCGACCGTCGGGCAGCCTAAAGTCGAATCCGGCAAGAAAACCCTCTTGGCCCTCAATCCGGACATCACTGTCAACGCCTATCACCAAGTGGTCAATGCCGACACCATTCTTCCGCTGATTTCGCACTACGACGTGGTGCTGGACGGTTCCGATAACTTCTCGACCAGGTTCTTGGTCAACGACGCCTGTTTCTTTGCCAAGAAAACCCTCATTTCTGCCAGTATGTTCCGATTTGAAGGCCAGCTGACCACTATCAAACCTCATCAAGGATACCCCTGCTACCGATGCCTCTACCCGGAACCTCCTCCTGCCGGGCTGGTTCCCAATTGTCAGGAGGCTGGTGTGTTAGGCGTCTTGGCGGGAACCATGGGTATTTTGCAGGCTTCCGAAGCCATTAAGGAAATCATTGGGATCGGCGAGACGTTGGCCGACAAACTGTTGATCTATGACGCCCTTGAGATGAAGTTCCGCAAAGTAGCCAGACCGAAAGATCCGGCATGCCCTCTTTGCGGACCGAACCCCACGATCAAGGACCTCTGGTCGGACTATACCGTGACTTGTACCATTTGACCGTAGGAGCTCAGGCCGAGCAACCCTGACGATCAGCATGAGCCACGCGGTGACCGAGCTGGTTATTCCTCGCCCCATTCTCGACGACATGATCGCACACGCCCGCGAACTCGCACCCCACGAGTGTTGTGGATTATTAGCCGGGACGGACCGGATAGTCCATCGGCTCTATCGGATCAAAAACATTGTTGCTCTGGAAGGGGCTCACTATCTTTCCTCCTTTGACGCCGCCAAGGTTGCTCATTTAGAGCGGCTTTCCCCCGCCGAACGGGCAGAGATCGCCTTTGTCATGGACATGCAGGACTTTTCCACCGCCAAGAAAGACATGCGTCAGCGTGGGCTCGATCTCCTGGTCGTGTACCACTCACACCCCCACGATCCGGCCCGGCCGTCCGGAACCGACATTAAAATCGCCACCGATTATGAAGAGATTTGGCCAAAGATTAACCTGGCGGTCCCCTCCTACCTCCTCATCTCTCTCATGAATGGGGAGCCAGAGATCCAAAACTATTGGATCAAATCCGGGCAAGTATCGCCCGCTCCCTTCATCATTCGCTAGTCCGGCTTTTTGCCGTTTGCTTCTCGTTCGTCAAATGCGATAATACTTATAAATGAGAAGAGGGCGAGTTTCTTTTTCACCTCCCAGCATGAGGCATGGAATGCGGGCGTTGTTGGTGGTTCTGCTATCCGTTGGCGTGTTGACTGGCACTGCGCACGCCGTTGAGAAAAGCTATTACAGCCCCGTCATCCACATTGATGTCGAAAACCATCGTATCCTCATCTCCCAACTCGGCGGCGTGTTCTACATCGACGTCCCGGAAGTAGCGCGCCCCCACATGGAAAAGCTGCCGATCTCCGGACTGGTCGATTTTGTCGTGGAAGTCAAAGGCGAAAACGAAATGCCGGTGCTCAAATCATGGAAGGTCAAGTCCGGCGAATCGACCTGTGTGTACTTTAACGGCAAGGAGTGCAGAGATCGCTAACGCGACGGGTGCCGGCTACTCGCCACTTCCGGCCATATCATCGATGAGGGGGCGGTTGATGTCAGTGCAACCGGGGCAAATTCGATCCAACAGTCCCTCAAAGTCGGCAACGAAGTTTTTTGCATCCGTCAGCCCTTCGCCGACCACCTGCGAATAGCAGGTTTCGCACAGCATCATCAGCCCGCGTGATACTCCCACTGTTTTCCTGCCCGCGCTGCCCGGCATCGCCGTTAGACCGATCCTTTCTGAAGCGCCACGAAAAAATCTTCGCGCTCCAAATCAATCCCGCAGCGTGGACATTCGTAAGGCCGATCGTCGGCCGGTAGGCTCAAGGGGGTTCGCTCAATCCGTCCGTGACAGACATGATAGAAACGACCTCTCGCATGCTCATCGTCGAGAGGATCACTTTCATATATCAGTACCATGATCGCCCTTCTTACTCGTCCGGAGTATACCGACCCTTCCCCCCATCGGCAACGGTCGGCCTCGTTTGTTCACAGGCCAGCTCGAAGAACAAGGGCACACCCTTTATTCTCCGCTAACCAGTACCGGTTTTTCCGCCAGCCGGTGTTCTCGACCACTCTCAGATTTGAAACTGTGCTTCGTACAAACTGGCATAGACGCCACCTCGCTTTAGAAGCCCCTCATGCCGTCCCTCCTCAACCACGCGACCGCCGTCGATCACGAGAATGCGATCGACATCCTGCAGGGTGGACAAGCGGTGGGCGATGATGAAGGTGGTGCGCCCCTTGGTCAGTTCGGCGAAGGCTTCCCGAATCTGAACCTCTGTTTCCGTATCGATGTTCGATGTCGCCTCGTCGAACACAACGATAGGCGGATCTTTTAAAAGTACGCGGGCGATGGACACCCGCTGTTTTTGACCGACCGAAAGTTTGACTCCCCGTTCTCCAATCCAGGTCCCGTATCCCTCCGGCAATTGCATGATAAAATCGTGCGCCCGCGCAGCCTTGGCCGCCGCCTCTATTCGATCCAGATCAGCTTCCAAATCGCCATACAGAAGATTGTCCCGTACTGTTCCATTGAAGAGGAAGGGCTCTTGCTGGACAAAGCCGATTTGCCGCCGCAGGTACGAAAGCGGCACATCACGAATATCCACCCCATCAATTGTAATTGATCCACCCTTGACGTCATAAAACCGCATCAGCAGTTTCAAAATCGTGCTTTTCCCCGCTCCGCTCGGCCCCACCAACGCCACTCGCTCACCCGCCGCAACGGACAACGACACGTCTTTCAGAACAGGGACGTCTGGGCGGTAAGAAAACTGGACGGCCTGAAAGCAAACGTCTCCACGCAGAGGACTGGAAGGCACTCGAGCGTGTGGTCGGTCTTCCACTTCCGGAGTCGTATCCAGCACATCAAACACCCGCTCGCTGGCGGCCAACGCATGTTGCAACATGTGATTAACGGAATGGATCTGATTGATCGGCACGTAAAACAGTGCAAGATACGAGAGAAACATCACCAATTCGCCAATTGTTAACCGACCTGCCGTTACTTCGCCGGCCCCATACCAGAGAATCAGCACCGTCCCCAGTGAACCCAACAGAATCATTCCTGGAGAATACACCGACCAGAGAAGCATGGCGGTGAGATTCGCATCGCTGTAGGCCTTGCTCAATCGGCTGAACCGCCGCTGTTCATACCCCTGTCGCATAAATCCCATGGTTTCCCGAATGCCGGACAGTGCATCCTGCAAATAGGCGTTCAGATCCGCAGCTTGTTTCCGGATTTGTCGATAATAGCCGTGGACCCTTGTGGTAAACCAGACCGCTGCGAGCGCCAAGAAGGGAATGGGGACCAACGCCAGCAACGCCAGTTGCCAGTTGAGCGCGAACAGCATAACCGTAATGCCAATCAGCGTCAGCCCGGCGGTGATGGCACCCTCGACTCCGTCGATAAAGATTCGTTCGACATGTTCGGTGTCGTTGATAACCCGCGACATGATTTCGCCCGTGGACCGATTCTCGAAATAACTCAGCGACAGTCGCTGAAGCGCGGCAAAGACATGACACCGTAAATCGTGCACCACCGTCTGCTCCAATCGATTGTTCAATCTGATGCGAAGGGACGCGAAGAGGTTCTTCAGTAGATAGGCGCCCACCAGCAAGGCCAACGCCGAGGGAAGCAACTCCATCCGATGGGTTTGAATCACGTCATCGATGACGATCTTGATCGCCCAAGGGGGCACCAACTCCATGGCCGTGGCGCAGACCGCGCACAGCAACGTCATCCCCGCTAGCCATCGCTGGGGCCACAGGTACTCCACGACACGAAGGAGTGATTTCACGACAGGATCAAGGCGGTCGTGGGTCACGCAACACTGGCCGGTTGTTTCTGCCAGTATTGCTGAAATTCTTCAAGCTGTGTCAGGGTGGATAGATCCGTCATCCGATCCAAGAACACCTTGCCAACCAAGTGATCCAGCTCATGTTGAATACAGACAGCGAATAAGCCGGTCGCCTCAAAATCAAGCGGCTTGCCCTTTCGGTCCAACGCCTTGACCCGCACGAGAGATGGCCTCGTTACCTTGCCCCGCAACCCATCGATGCTCAGACAGCCTTCCCAGTTTTCCACCTGCTCCGGACCGTAGTACACGATCGACGGGTTGATGAGCACCGTTTCAGGAAACCCATCCTCTCCCTTGCACCCCATGACGACCAGTTGGATCGACCGAAAAACCTGCGGCGCGGCTAAACCGATGCCTGGTTCCTCATACATCGTTTCAAACATATCGTCGATCAGCCGCTGGATCTCGCGCGACTTGATCTCCCTCGGATCAACAGGCGCAGCGATTTTTCTCAGAATGGGATTACCAAGCTTCGCAATTTTCAACATGTCGTTCTCTCACTTCCCCACTCCTTAGAGGAGCAATAATGTCCTTGCATCAGAAGACAAGGATTACTTTTGTCTGTATTCCTAGCATAGGTCTCTTTTTCACTGCAACTCCACACCCTATTCTTTACAACCTATAACCGGCGCTTGGGGCGTTGGGGCTCAGGAAACTCAAAGGTCTCCTTGTTCGCTTCCCACCACTCGATCCATTCACCAGCCCACGCCAGGCGATCTTGTTTGGAGGAAGTATCCCAATCGTGGAACTCGGTCTCATGCCGGGTCAAGATCCATAAGGACTGCACGGCCGAGATGGCAACAAACCGTTCGTCGTCGGGTACCAATTCGATCAGGAGGGGCACAACCGTCTTGTGCCGGACATACCGAGCCTCGAACGCGGCCGCCTTGCGGACGGACGGGTTCGGATCCTTGGCCATGACCTCGAGCGCTTCGACTGTCTGCATCGGATCAAGACGAATGGCAACCTTGAGCGCATGGGCCCGGACGCGGGGAATTTCGTCTGGCCGCTTGGCCGTCTCAATCAGCGCCGGCACACCCGACACCCCCTTGATCATCGAGATGGTCTCGATGGCGTTATAGCGAATTCGAGGACTAGGCATGGACAGGGCCTTGATCAGAATCGGAATTGCCGGCTCCCCCAAATGCACAAACTCGCCCATCGCCCAAAACTCCTGCTTGCCTTCCAACAAAGGAAGGAGAGCCTCCGCCCGTTTCAGCTCCTCTGGCCCGAGGGGAGCAGTATTGGGAGGAATAGACATATCCGGTGCGTCCTGCCCGGGCGGCGGAGCCTCATAGGGCATTTGGGCAAGCCATTCTTGGAAACCGTCCCCCGACCAACCCACAACCACATGCGGCCCCATGAGGAAGACGCCAGCCACAATAACGGCTCTTCCTTTACGACAATCGAACGTCACGCCATCGCTCCTTTCCATCAGGAGGAATCGCCTCCTTTTACAAGTTACAAGCCCCATCAAGCATGTTCGTTCTGCTGATCACGATCCTGCCCATGCACGATTTCATACAAGACCGGTAACACAACCAAAATCAAGATAGCGGCCATGAGCATGCCCCCGACAACGACTCGCGCGAGCGGCTGTTGCGTCTGAGCTCCAATCCCCGTCGCCAAAGATGCAGGCAGCAACCCCACCGCTGCGGCAAGCGTCGCCATGAGAATAGGACGCAATTGCGTATCGGCGCCGCGCAGGACAGCCTGATGCAGATCGAGCCCCTCACGCCGCAGTTCTTCAATGCGCGACACCAGGAGGACACCGCCTAAAATCGCCACCCCTAGCGTGGAAATCATGCCGACCGCGGCAGAGAGACTAAAGTTTGTCTGAGTAGCCACGAGCGACAACACGCCACCAATCAACGCAAACGGAACCGATACCAGCACTAATAGCGCATTTTTCACCGACCCCACCACCACGTACAACAGAACAAACACCATCGCCAAACTGACGGGCACGATGGTAGCCAATCTCGCCTCTTCTTCCTTGAGCTGATCATACTGGCCCGCCCACTCCATACGATAGCGTTCGGGTAGCTTCACCTGAGAGGAAAGCCGTCGTTGTGCTTCTTCAACTGTACTCTGTAAATCACGACCCCGAACGCTGAATTTAATAGGAATATAGCGTTCATTATTCTCCCTATAAATAATGAACGCGCCAGTCTGCGTCGTGATGTTTGCCACCTGTTTGAGCGGAATTTGAGTCCCCGCCATCGTGCTAACCAGGATGTTGCCGATTGTTTCTACGTCCTGCCGATATTTTGGCAGAAACCGGACCACCAGGTCGAACAAACGTTCCCCTTCATAGACCTGCGTGACTGCTTGGCCTCCGATCGCCCCCTGTACGACGGCGTTCACGTCCGACACCCGCAACCCATACCGGGCAATGGCTTCCCGATCCACCTCGATCAGCAAATTCGGCTGCCCCAGGAGGCGGAAGATCCCCAAATCCTTCACACCATGGACGCTTCGCATGACAGCTTCGATCTCCTGCGCCTTGGCTTCCAACGTTTTCAAATCCGGGCCGAAGAGCTTGATCGAGTTTTCGCCTTTCACGCCGGACATGGCTTCTTCCACGTTGTCTTGAATGGCTTGCGAAAAATTGAAGACCACTCCTGGCATGTCCTTGAGTCGCGCTTCGATTTCTTTAATAAGCCGCTCCTTCGTCAGCCCCGGCCGCCATTGTGTCTGAGGCGTGAGGTTCGCCAGGAATTCGGCGCTGAAAAATCCTGTCGGATCGGTGCCGTCATCCGGCCGGCCGAGTTGCGACACGATGGTGCTCACTTCCGGCGACTCCCGGATTAAACGCCGGATATCGCCAGTCAGTCGATCGGCCTGCTCGAAAGAAATGTCGACCGGCATGGTCGCCCTAATCCACAAATTTCCTTCCTCCAGCGCCGGCATAAATTCTCCGCCCATGGATTGCAGCGCGACGAGCGAGAACCCGACCAACGCCGTCGCAATTCCGATCACAATGAGACGATGCTCCAGCGCCCACCGAATGACTGTCGAATAGCCAGAACGGACGAGGCGGACCACCATTGTATCGGCCTCCCCGATCGATCCC
>JANDJC010000017.1 GCA_024331045.1 Nitrospira sp. | reverse complement strand
CTCATCCAATTCTAAACTGACATCGATATCCTTTTGTACCGACTGATACATCGCCGCCACTTCCTGGATGACCTCGTGCAACGATTGACGCGCCATCTGAGGGACCGGCATCCTGGCAAACTTTGTGAACTCATCCAGCAGGTGTTTGATCCCCCCCACTTCGTTGATGATGACGGTCGTAGCTTCCTCAAATACCCGATCAAAATCGGGCGACCGCTCGGAGAACTTCTTGCGCAGACGTTGGGCCGACAACTGAATGGGCGTCAACGGATTTTTGATCTCATGGGCAAGCCGCCGCGCCACCTCCTGCCACGCCGCGACCTTCTGAGCCTTGATCAGCTCGGTCAAATCTTCAAAGATCAACACGAAGCCCAGATCCTGGTTGGCCTCGTCCTTCATCCGTGACCCACTCAACCGGATCGTGATCAGCTTGCCCTGGACATCCAACTGTCCCTCCGCACTGACCTCGTTTCGTTCCTCGGCCAGGAGACGATCGTAGGCGGCCTGAAACACGTCGAGGCCGAACTCTTTAAAGACTTCATGGGCAGGGCGATTGCGCAGATGATCGCCGGCGAGTCCCAGAATTCGCTCACCTGATGGATTAAATGTCGTCACGACTCCTTGTCGATCGATCGAGAGGAGACCAGTGGGAATCGTGGCCACAACCGTCTCAATGTAGGCCCTCCGGCGATCCAGCTCGACATTGGTGTTACGCAACGTGAGGTTGGTCTCTTCTAATTTGGATTTACTGGTGAGCAAATCCTGCGTCATGCGGTTGAACGACTCAATCAGTGTGCCGATCTCATCGGTAGCCCTGGCGTCGATCTGGACCGTGAGGTCCCCTTGCGCCACCGCCTCCGTCGCCTCGGCCAACCGTTGAATCGGCACGGTGATGCCGCGAGCCACATAAAATCCAAACCAGGTTGCGCTAAAGAGAATTGTCACCGTCACGATGGCAATGACGAGATAGGCCCCCGCCTTAATCGGGTTTTTCATCGCCTTGATCTGTTTGTACTCTTCATACTGGCGACTAATGCTTTCCATTTTGGCCAGCAACGATTCCGGCATATAGGTCTCAACCACCACCACGCCGGCCACTTCAACGCTTTTGATCCCCGCTGGGACCGGAATGGCCGCCCGCACGAGGCGACCCGATTGGGCCTCTTGGACAGAGGTGGATTCTTGTTTGCTGTTGATCACTTGAAGAACCAGCTGGCTGACCGGCAGATCGAGCACCCCCTCCGGTACACTCGTATCAAACGTTTTGGCCAGCGCTTCCATCTTGTTGGAAAAGACCTCAATCCCCGCCACGCCGTATTCTGCCCGTTTTCGCACCATGGCCGCGATGAGGAGATCCCGCTGCTCTGGCAGCAACATGTCCTCGCGATAGATTTCCTGACCGATCGCTCGCGCACTGTTGACCGCCAACGCGATGTGGCCCGCCTGCTGGAGCCTGGCTACCTCATAGGAATCTCTCATCACGTTTTCAATCCGCTCGCTAAACCAGACGTCCACCGCCTTGTTGAGAAACCCGCTGGCGACAACCGCCAGCAACACCGTAGGAATCAGCGAGAACCCAATGAACGCCGCGATGAGCTTGGTGCGAAAGCCGGAGCCGACAAGTCGATGGCGGCGCTCGAAATAGGCCTTGATCAGATTCCTTGACAGGAGCAAGGTCAGCACAACCAGCCCGATCAAGTCCAGATTGACCAGTAGCAGCACAAGGGCATAGCTGGCCGACGGCAAGAGCGATCCCTTCTCCTCACCGCCCGGCACGGCCACTTGCGCGTAATAAAACGTCAAGGCCAGGCAGGGGATGAGAAGGATAAGGACAATCCAGACAGGTCGCAGGTGCGGCTTTTTTCTCTCTAGTTGCGTAGAGGTCCCGGAAGGGATTCCACTCAGCCGAATATCACCGGTCTGCACGGGAACGGAGACGGAACCGGAAGACGGGGCCCCACTGGCGGTCTGTTTATTGGTCACAGAATCCGCTTCCGACATGGGATGAGCGTCTCCTCCTTAAGAGAGAGCAACGGCTCGGGTCATATACGGACCATCGCTGGGTTCCCGTTCTGTCCCTCTACCATGACCGAGCATGACCGAGCACGGACCGGACACGCCGTTGTCGGGGAAACGATGGGGAAAACAGGGTCCTGTCGCCAACAGGCAGAACCGCTCTCTATTTGGGCGGAGCCAACGCGACGTATTTCATTCGAAGCGCATAGAGCATATCGCGCAGGACCGTTTGCTCCTCGGACGTGAGATTCCCCTTGGTCTTTTCTTCCAAAATCGAAAGGAGATCGATAATTTCCTTCGCCTGGGGCAAATTGACCGGCATGGCTTCTTGACGAGGATCCAGCCGCTCCCCCATCAACATCAAGGCAGAGGACCCCAACGAAATCACAAAGGACGAAAAGGTAACTGGTAACGGCGCGTCCTGAGGTCCGCCGGTATCCGACCTTGACGAGGATGGCGACGACTTCTCTTCGGCTGCAGGTTTCTCGTAAGCGGCAGATGATCCCGTTGTCGCCGACCCACCCATCCCCCGCCGATCCCGTACTACAAACCCTTGTTCTTGCTCACTCATTCTCTCCTCCTCACCACGGACTTCGACTGCCGGAAGACAGATGATTGGTACCCTACCATAGGGGCTGTTACCCCGCAAGCCGACGGCCGCGACAAGCCCGGTCCTGAATGCTGGTGAGATGTCATCATGGCATTGCGGATCCGGCACATGGCCCGAACCTGAGAAACGCACACAAGTGCTCGAGCCCGCACAAAAGCTGCGGCGTAAATGACCATTGAAGGCCGGTAAGGCCGGATGCCACAGGGCCTGTGCGGTGATTGTTCAAATGACTTCGATCAGGTGGTTATCCAGCTATCGATCTGCTTCAAGCGGACCTTGAGCCGTTCTTTGTATTCAACGAAGGAGGGTCGATGTTTCGGTTCATCGGTTACATCGACGGAGACGCGGATCAGGTCGCCACGGTAACTCTGCCCCTCATACCGCCACGGCCCATGAATGCCTTGCGTGTCGCACGACAGGGCTCCAAATTGCTGCTCCAATTCGAGCAACGTGTCGTTCGAGCAACGTGTCGGCGATTGCACTGTCCCGATCGCCTCCTCGACATAGGTCATGGTGATGGCCGTCACAAGATCAGCGGCAGTCTGCGCGAACGTCTCGAGCTGCATTCGATGGTACTCCTCGGCTTCGCGTTCTGACATGGCGGGATCGGGCAGGTATCCATCCCCTCGCGGTCCGATGCACCCGCTGATGACCACCAGCGTCCGGTCGGTTTCATACTCGTTTCTGATGTCTTCGAGCAGACGGACTGCCTGTCCGTTGCATTCTGTAAGAGCGGCGGCGCCATACCCAGGCTTCGCGCCCCAGTCTGAATTCGCCGCCATGTCGCGGTTTCCAAAATCGGGCCTGTGTTGAACCTCCTGGCCAATTCCCCATATGTTCGGAAGTACGTTCGCAGGGCCTGCTCCCCTTCCTGTGTCTTGAGCAAATAAAAAGCGGCAAAATGGGGCAGCTCCCGACCGTCGAGGGAAATGAGCGTGGTTTCGATCCCCCCGTCAGTCATGAAGAACTCGCCTCCGAGTTGCGGCAGTGTGCTTTGGTACTTCGATAAAGTCATTGCTCCCTTCCGGATGTTCGTTGCGACCTAACGGTTAACCTATCCGGCGCGCCGCTGTGTCGCGCAGCCGTTTGAAGGAGAGAGGGCCACGGAACCAGCCTCGAATGGTTCGGCGTGCAACGTCAACCCTCGCCCCTATCACCATCAGGATTTGGTATCAGTCTTGATCGTGCGAATCGTCCACACAAAACGCGTACTGATACGGCTACAGTTTGTCATGCTTCATGCCTGTGCGGACACAGGGGAGGTCCAACGTCTGGTAAGGAAGCAAGAAACTTCATAGCCTCTTGTATAGAACCTGATCCTGCTGCCCTGTAGTGCGACAAGGCTATTAACCATATCTCCCTACTGCATCTCCGTACTGCCATTCGTGTGGAAGGGACGTATTCGCTTGGCAGGTTTGCGCAAGCCAAGCCACAGGAAGGCGGCGACGCCAACCTCTTGAGTCGTCCATCAAGAAAAGGGGATCATCAGTTTAAATGCCCACGAGCTGACTTGAGGCGTCAAGTCGACCTCCCGCCCGGTACCTTGCCTTCGTTTTTCAGCTTCTATCCGGCTCCTTTCACAAGATTCGACCGAACGATCTTTATTGAATGCAACGAAAACCCAAGCTGCCCGTAGGTTTTCCAGTTCTGAAGTTGCCTTGGGGGCAGCGGCAACTGCTGGCTGTTGATGGCCCCCAAAAGTCACCGCCAGCCCCAGAGTGCAGATCAATTGCTGTAAGTGGATATCCGTGCGCCGGCTCCACCTCACATTGAATGTCACAGCGAGCCTGCTCGTCTTGATGACGGTCCAGACCACCACACGTTTGCGTGAACCAGCTGGACACTACAGGCGGCATCCAAGCGGCGCGGTGTTGGACGAGGTACTTGGCCTCATCATATCCGGGACGCACCTCGAACGAGCCGAGCAAAAAACAGGACGCCTCTGCACCGCTCCAGCGCATGAGGCACTGGACCATAGGGAACCGGTTTTTCGCTGCGGTCAGCAAAAATGCCCCTCTATTTTGCCTTCAAACAGCTCTTTTACATTTTGGGGTATGCAGCATGGCCGCTTGCCGCCGACATTGAAGAGACAGTCACTCTCGGTATAGAGTGACGGCGCAGCGGGGTCTCGACAGCGCAGCGGGGCCTCATTGATCGGCGGATGGGAGAAAGCACATCATGTCGGAACACTTCGACAAGGTAGCAGGTATTATGGCGGCGCTACGCGCCCCCAACGGGTGCCCGTGGGATCGCAAACAGACCCATGCATCGCTCAAGCCCTATCTACTCGAAGAAGCCTACGAGGTACTGGAGACGATCGACCAGGGCGACGAGGCCAAACTGCGAGAGGAGCTGGGCGACGTGCTGTTACAGGTGTTGTTTCACAGCCAGATCGCCGCTGAAGCCGGCACCTTTACCATCAACGATGTACTGCAGACATTGGCTGAGAAGCTGATTCGACGGCATCCCCATGTGTTTGCCACGGACGGCCAACCCGGCTCCATCACCAACAGCGATCAGGTGCTGAGCCAATGGGAACAGATCAAACGGGCCGAGCGCGAAGCGGCAGGACACCCTCCCTCAGCCCTCGATGGGGTCCCCAAGACGCTTCCGGCCCTGTTGCGCGCTTATCAGGTCCAGGCCAGAGCGGCTCGTGTCGGATTTGATTGGCCGCACAATGCTGGGGGGCTCGAACAAATTTTTGAGAAGGTCACGGAAGAAGTCGGCGAATTGAAACGAGCTCTGGACAACGGTGGAACAGTATCGGCTCCTGTCCGGCCAGCTCAACAAGCCGAAATCGAAGCGGAACTGGGAGATATCCTGTTCTCCCTCGTCAATCTGGCCCGTTTTCTCAAGGTCAATCCGGAAGAGGCCCTTCGGCAGGCCACAAATCGGTTTATCAATCGTTTTTCCCTTATGGAACAGCTGGCGGCTGAAGGGGGACGATCACTTACGGACATGACCCTAGCCGACATGGATCGTCTCTGGGAAGAGGCCAAGCGGCGCCTGGCTCCTTCCCAGATCAGCAACACGGCGCCTCTTCCAGAGAAGGACACCGGCGCATGAGCGAAGAAAAAGGGCCCTCTCAACCCTATCAAGAGGGCAAACGGGCTGGCCTCCATCCACTCGTCGTCATGTTTGGAGTGCTGGCGGGATTGTGGCTGTTTGTCGCCTTGATTGTGCCCAGTTCCCGTAACAAACAGGCGACCGGCACGGAGGGGCCCGCCATCTCGTCAATCGAAGACCCCGACGCGGCTCCCGTCATGTTTACCGTGCAGGCCGTTGTCCCAGAGATGAACGCCGTCGGATTGGTCGTACCGCCGCAAGCGACGGATAGCCAGATTGTTGCCCTGTTAAAACGTCTCAAGGAACACCGACTAGCTGGCACCCTGGGCGATCAACTGCCCGCTACCTCGCCTGGCCATCCATTAGGCGATCACGCTATCGCTAATATCTACATTTTTTCCGATAAATTGTATGCAGAGGTGGAGACCCTTCGTACATTGACCACGGGAGCCCATGCACCGGGGAGCCTTTATCCGGGGGCCGTCCCCTTTGAGGTTGCTATGGAGGAGGTGCGGGGCCATTACCGAATCGATTTGAACGATACTGCCAATCCGGATACCGGCTCACTCGGATTCGCCGATGAATCGGGCATACACTCCAAACACTACCGACGAATTTTCTAGCCGTTCAAACCCCCACCCGCTTTCGGATCTCCTCTCGCACAACCACCTGCTCCTTTTGAAACCACTCTTCTAGCTTGGGCAGGAGGTGCGACCATGGTCCAACAAATGGTGCCAGCATTACGTCACGCCGTTCCGCCAAGAGGCCCTCTTGTTCGGCAATCTTTATCTTCCAGTCGGCAATCTTCTTGGAAAGGATGTTATTAATCATCAACTGGCGCCCCGGTGAACAGGAAACCGATCCCAGCAACCGTTCTCGAAACACTGCCAGCTCATCCGGGATCGAGACCTTGACACGAACCCCATGGGGCGTCGGCCAGGTCGATCGTTGAATGGAGTAGTCATATGACAAGACCTCTTCCCTAGGCTCACGAAACGGTCCACCGGCATCAATAACTGTCAGGTTGTTCTCAATGGACTGCACTGCTCGGCCCTCCATCCTGCTTAAGTGGCTTTGGCGTCTCAATTTTAATTTTTTAGTTATAGGACCTTCTTTTCCAAGATAGAAGAGGGTAAAGCAACGGTCAGTTCTCCCACTGGAGGTGTTACCCCTCAAAGACATTCGCCATCCTCCCCCATCGTTCAACCACCTCAAGCGGCACCCCTTTGGGGTACCCTTTTTCTTTTATTGTCGCCCCATTCCTCAATCCTCAATTCTGTAAGAACTCCACGACAATTCGAGGAGATCTTGATATACTTGCCCCTAGGCTTCTCGGAGCAGGTATGGGCAAGCAGGGCTACCCCGGACTCGTTCTGGTTCCTCCCAGTGATCGCCAAATAGCCAGACGCCGATTGACACGGTGGGCTCTGCTCGCCGTTGGATGCGTGGGCGGTATTTCCGCGCTGAATATCTGGTTACCGGCACCCCATGAATACGCCGATTGCCCACAGAGTCTGGACCTCAGTCTCTCTGCCGATCCCCCTTCACCTTGCCAGCAAGTTGATCAGTCTTCATCTCATCAGAGAGAGGGCTTCGCCGCTCCTACCACGGTGGCCTCCCTTGGCAAACCGACGGATCTTGAGAAGGACCCGGCTAGACCGGACCACCAGGAGATCGCGGTCAAACGATCGACGGGAAAACGGCTTCCGACTCAGCAAAAGGCTGGACAGGTCCCTGTAACCCCTTTGGCTTCTTCTTCCCTGTCCCGTACTCCGGAAGATGCGCGGCACGATTCGCTTCCTACCCTCGCCGCTTCAGCGGCCAAAGCGGCGGCTCACGTCGCAAGTCGGCAGGAGGCACAACCGGAAACGCGATCGTCTAGCCCCTTCCACGCCCCTGCTCCCCCACAGGTGGTCGCCCGCCAAAGAGGGCAGCAAGAACCATCGTCCGTCTTTCCGACCTCT
Source organism: Nitrospira sp. (assembly GCA_024331045.1). Classification (GTDB taxonomy): domain Bacteria; phylum Nitrospirota; class Nitrospiria; order Nitrospirales; family Nitrospiraceae; genus Nitrospira_D. The sequence goes on along the minus strand of JANDJC010000017.1, from coordinate 44,267 downwards.
CCTGTGACGTCAGCATCGCCTCCCAGCGGAGCCGTGCGTCTCACCCGCGACCATGAGCTGGCCGAGCGCGGCGACGCCTTTGCCCAATACCGTCTGGGGCGATTCTATGCACAGCGAGATGGTCAACATGCGCCTGAATCCGTCGGTTGGTACAGCAAAGCTTCCGCTGGTCTCCGTCGGTTGGCGGAAGCCGGCAACGGAGAGGCCATGTACGTGCTAGGCGTGATGTATGCGTTCGGGCGAGGCGTCAAACGTGATACTGAAGAAGCCCGCCGCTGGCTGAGTCGAGCCATCGACCACCGCATCACCGCCGCACGCCCCGTACTGGCCAGCGTGGAGAAACATCGCCTTGCAGAAGTCTCGCGCACGGACCACGGTGGCTAAAGGAGCCTTCCCTCCTCTCGTCGCAAGAACCACCCCTTTGGTTCGCCCCTGGCTAAACAAGGGCGGTCACGAAGAGAAGAGCGATCCACTGTGAGAAAGACGCACAACATTGGGTCCCACACCGTCCATTTGTTGTGAGCACATTTCCATTCGGCATTGCGCTCATAGGAGACACACCGTATGATAGGGCCTCCATGGCTGCCGTGACCCGTATCAAGACCACCTCGCCCGTTCCTTACACACTGATCCAGATTGAGCCGGATACACATGACACCAAGACCTTCCGCTTCGAACTGCCCGCCAATGCAACACTTGATATGTCACCGGGCGATTTCCTCTATGTCCATGCCACCATCAACGGCAAGTCAGTGAAACGGGCCTATACTCCCTCATCCCTCCCGGGCGTGACAGGGTATTTTGATTTGACCGTCAAGCGGTACGAAACTGGCCTTGTCTCCCGCTACCTCCATGATCGGCACATCGGCGACACGGTTTTGATGAGCGGACCCAACACCGGCGGCCATTGGGTGGATGGCATGGCCACCCATGTTGGGTTCGTGGCGGGAGGGACCGGCATCACCCCGATGATCGCTATCATCCGTTGGATCCTCTCCCGCCAGATCAAGGCTGAACTGTTTTTGATCTTCGCCAACAAGACCGAGGAAGACATCATTTTCCGTCACGAATGGGACCGCTACGTTCGAGAGTTTCCTCATTTCCACTGTTACCATCTCTTGGAACACCCTCCTGCCAGATGGCAACAAGGAACCGGCCGTGTCACTCCCGAGGTGTTGCGCCAACACCTTCCCGCGCCAGGACCAGAGACGCGCATTTTCCTGTGCGGCCCACCTCCCATGGTTGAGGCGGTGGAAACCATGCTCCTGGACTTGGGCTACCCGCAAGACACAATTATCCTGCCTTGACGCAATCCTCGTCGGCCTGTTGAATTGCTGGCCAATTGGCGCCCCCCTTTCCTCAACATGCCTCACCCCCGCCGCTATTTTCATGGCCGGGCATTTAGGCTAAGATCGTTCGCACGATCGGCGTTGCATCTCATTGGTGTCTGAGGGGAGCCTCTGGCACAATTCAGGGGGGAGCTAGATGTCTCACCGAGAGCTGTTTTCACACGTCACGAAATGGATCTTCGACAAGGCCCTGTGGCATCGCATTGACCAATTGGCGGACGTGCTCCGCGCCCATGGCGGCCAGCCGATAGACATCGTGTTGCCGGACGGCTCACGGATCAACTTGGGATTACCTTCACAGGCCGTCCTGTTTATTCAGGATCCGGCTGTCCTCTCGACACTGGCCCATCCAACGTTGGGAGCCCTCGCCGAAGCCTTCATCAACGGACGGATTGACATCGAGGGAGATATCACGACCGCCATTGTGGCCGCCGAGCGGCTCGTGACGGCAGGTGGCTCACCGGTAACCTCGCGGATTGAGGCAGCACCCGGCGATCATCTGCCTCATCAAGACCGCGCCGACATCCAACACCACTATGACGTGGGCAATGAGTTTTACCGCCTCTGGTTGGACGAACGGATGGTCTATTCCTGCGCCTATTTTGAAACCGGCGAGGAGACGATCGACGCGGCGCAACTGGCCAAGTTGGATCATATCTGCCGCAAACTCCGACTGCGTCCGGGCGAACGATTCCTGGATATCGGCTGTGGCTGGGGAGGATTGATCATCCGAGCCGCTGAACGGTACGGGGTCCATGCCATTGGCATTACCCTGTCCGACAACCAGTTCGAGCTGGCTCGTGAGCGCATTCGGCAAGCGGGTCTGGAAGGGCGGGCGGAGGTGCTCCTCCTCGACTACCGGGATGCGCTGGCGCGATTCGGAGAACGCTCGTTTGACAAGATCGCGAGCGTTGGCATGTTTGAACATGTGGGAGTCAAGAATTTTCCCGTGTATTTCTCTGCCATCCGCCACCTGCTACGCGATCGTGGCTTGCTGCTGAATCACAGCTTTACGTCATCCGACGTCGATGGGCGCCCTGTCGGATCGGGGGTCAGCGAATTCATCGACACCTATGTGTTCCCCAACAGTGAACTGGCTCATCTCCACACCATGATCCGGGAAATGGGAGCCCAGCAGTTCGAGATTTACGATGTTGAGAGTCTGCGGCCACATTACGCTCGTACCCTCGCGCTCTGGTCACAACGGTTGGAACGGCAAGTGGATGCCGCCCGTCAACTGGTCGGAGAAAAAACCTTGCGCATATGGCGGGTCTATCTAGCCGGCACATCACTGGGATTTCATCGGGGCTGGATGAACGTCTATCAGGTATTGGCCAGCCTCCAGGAAACAGAAGGTCCCACCGAATTGCCGCTGACGAGGAGATGGATGTACGAGTAAGTCTCCCGCGCCCCTCGCAACCAGCTCTTCGCAGACGGCTCTTCACAGACGATGGAGTTCACCTCACCTCCGTCCGGCGGCGGTCGCCTGCGAGCTCGGCTAGCACTTTTTCTGCCGCCACCGTTCCGTCCCTGATACAATCCGGAATCCCGACTCCCCGGTAGGCCGCCCCCACCAGCACCAGTCCCGGATACCGGCTCAGGGCTGCTCCTAGCTGAGCGAGACGGTCCAGATGCCCGATCGTGTACTGCGGCATGGCCTTCCACCAGCGATTGACTTCGGCATAGCGAGGCTCCGCCTGGATACCGCAAATCGTGGCCAACTCGCCGCGAACCTTCGCTACAAGTTCGTGGTCATCGGCATCGAGCACTTTCTCCCGTCCGACCCCTCCGACATAACAGCGGACCAACACCTGATCCGACGGCGCGCGATGGGGCCATTTCAACGATGTCCACGTCGCGGCGATGAGATCTCGTCCCTCCCTTCGTGGAACCACAAAGCCAAACCCTTCAATCGCTCCTGCGACTTGCTCGGCCGGATACGCGAGCGCAATGGTCGCGGTCGAGGCATAAGGAATCATGTCCAAGAGCCCCCCGGCAATCGGCGAGAGAGGTCGCACCAACTCCGCGGATACGTAGGCCGGTGTCGCCAACACCAGCCCTTCGGCGGAAAGCGCCGAGCCGTCATCAAGAATGAGGTCATACATCCAGCGGCCCGGCTGGTGCGACCGAACCCGGAGCGCTTCAACCTTGCATCGTAATCGAAGGTTGACCCCCTGTTCTCTTAACCGTGCCGTCAAGGCGGCCACCAAATCGCCAAGACCGTTCTTAAGGCTTACAAACATCGTATGGCCAGAGCCAGTGCCCCTGGTCTGGGAAGCTGTCCGTTTGGCCGCCACCATGCCTCTGATAACACTGCCATGTCGTTGCTCCAGTTCATAAAATCTGGGGAACGTGGCCAAAAGGCTCATTTGCTCCGCATCGCCCGCATAAATCCCCGCCATGAGGGGCTCCAACACCCGCTCAAACGCTTGACAGCCAAACCGCCTGCGGCAGAACGACGCCAATGATTCGTCTCTCCCGGATACTCCTCGTGGAATGACCACCTCGAGGCCCAGCCGAGCCAGCCCCCTCCAACTCAGCAGGCCGCTTCGCAACAAGGGCTTCCACTGTCGTGGGGCAAAGGAGATCAATCCATCTGGCAAATCATAGAGCCGGCCTCCCCACAGCACGCAGGCCTTTTTCCCCGTTTCGTTGGTATTGATGAGTTGCTCGGTCAAGCCAAGCTTGGCGCAGAGATCCAAACCCGCTTGTTTTTGGGAAAGAAACGAATCCGGACCGGCTTCGGTCACGAGATCACCGGCCCGGTGCGTCACAATTTTACCCCCCCAGTAGGATGCGGATTCGAGCACCGTGCAATGGCAGACAAGCCCCTTTGCCACGGATGCTTCCTGTACAGCAAAGGCGGTGGCAAGCCCCGAGATGCCGCCGCCTACAATGACGATGCGGAGTGGTTTCACCGTTGAGGAGTGGACATAGCTTGGTGCGTCGTCACAAGGTCGGCCAAGACCTCGACCAGCGCCGGCCGGTCATTGAGCATCGGCATCCGTTCCAGCCTCATTCCCAAACGGATCGCCCGTTGCTTGAGCTCAATATCGAGATCATACAGCGTTTCAACATGGTCACAGATGAAGCCAATGGGTGCCACCACGACCTGCCTCTGCCCAGCGTGGTACAGAAGATCAAGGGCGTCTTCCACAGTCGGCCCCAACCAGGATTCAGATGACCGTCCTTGACTCTGATAGGCAAACGTCGTGGGCCGTTTCCCCAACCTGGCCGACACCGCCTCAACCGTGGCCTTGACTTCATCGGGATATGGATCCTTCATCGCCACCACCCGTTGCGGCAGACTGTGCGCGGTGAAGAGGACCGGAACGTGCTTCCGCTCATGGGGGGGAAACCTGTCCAACGTCTGTTCGATTTGATCCACAATGGCCGCGATCAGCTTCGGATGGGTATTCCATGAGCCCACATAGCTGATCGGGACGGTGCTCTGCAACACAGCCCGCGCTTCTTCCACCTTTTTCCTATACGCGCCAGTGCTCAGCGATGACTGTTGGGGCGCCAGACACATCCCGATTACGTGGTCGGGCCCCTCCTTCAGCAGTTCCGCATAAGCATCTTTGATAAAAGGATGCCAATGACGCATTCCGACGTGGACTCGGTACCGTTCCTCTCCCGACTCATTCAAACGTCGCTCCAACTGGTCGGCAACGCGTCGCGTAATGTCCAGCGCTGGCGACTTGCCCCCCGTCGCTCGATACCGTTCCCGAATTTCTTCAACCAGCTCCGGTGGCGTCGGACGTCCTCCCCGCACATCCAGCAAGAAGGGCTCGACATTCTCTAGACAATCAGGCCCCCCCATCGCCATTAGCAATACTGCGGTATGACGTTCTTGTTTTCGCATCGGATGATCCGTGTCTTTCAAGGGAGAGCAGGCCACCGTCTCGTGCAGACCGGGGGATGGGCTCTGGACACCCAGAGAGTCTTGGTCGTCTTCACCGTTGGCTGAGCTTGTGGACCATGTCAATCGTTGCGGCGACGTGGTCAACTGGTGTCGTCGGAAGAATGCCGTGCCCGAGATTGAAAATATGCCCCGGCCTGCCGGCGGCACGCCGCAGGATGTCCTCCACCCGGCGTTCAATTTCCGGAAGCGGCGCAAAAAGCACAAGCGGATCCAAATTCCCCTGCACCGCCCGATCGTAGCCTACTCTGGCCCACCCCTCATCTAGGTGAACCCGCCAATCAAGACCGATCACATCTCCTCCCGCCTCGCGCATCAGCCGAAGTAATGAGGCCGTCCCAGTGCCGAAATGAATCATCGGCACCCCCTCTCGCTTGAGTCCTTCGAAAATCAACTGGACATGTGGCAACACATATTCCGCATAATCATTGGGAGACAGGCACCCAACCCAACTGTCAAAAAGCTGAATCGCTTGAGCACCGGCTCTGATCTGCCGCCGGAGATAACCAGTAATGACCCGGGCAAACTTATCCATCAGCTTGTGCCACGCCGCAGGATCACCATACATCATCTGTTTGGTATGGAGATAGGTCCGCGAGCCCCCCCCTTCTATCGCGTAACTGGCAAGGGTAAACGGGGCCCCGGCAAACCCAATTAACGGCACCTTTCCATCAAGGGCATGTCGCACTAGCTTGATGGCATCTGCCACATAATCCAGTTCATCTCCGTCCGTCACCTTTAAACGATCCACCGCGGCACGGTCGCGGATCGGATCATGAATCACCGGCCCTTCCCCCCGGGCAAACTCCAGTCGCAAGCCCATTGGTTCAAGGGGAAGCAGAATATCAGCAAAAATGATAGCTGCGTCCAGAGGAAATCTATTGATCGGCTGGAGCGTAACCTGCGCGGCCAGCTCCGGCGTCTTGCACATTTCCAGGATGGAGTGCTTGGCACGGAGGGCCCGGTACTCGGCCATGTAACGGCCGGCCTGTCGCATGAACCAGACCGGCGTACAGTCAACCGGTTCACGTCGGCACGCTTTTAAAAAGCGCTCGTTCATTTGACACATTCTAGCAGGGTGCCGAAATACTATTCTAGGGCTTTTGCCGAGAACTGTTGTGCGCCGGCCGCACCACCGCTGTCCGCTCCCATTTGAGACAAGACCGCAGAACTGTCTTTCTTCTCAGGTTCTGACGTCCAGCCACATGCTTTTCTTTTTTCAACACTCACAACTCCAATCAGATCTCCAATGGAAACCAACGGAACCCATCGACGTCGATTGGAACTTCACGCCAGATTATTAGTTGGATTATTTTGGAAAAAACTTTCAAAATCATCTTCCAGACCGTTTTTTTTTCCCGGCGCCGCATGTATAATGCGCGCCTATCGTGATTCGGGGACAGGTTCTGCTGGACACACCTTTTTCACCATATACAGACCGGCGGACGACGTTCGCGACAGCGACAGTTTCATCCGTTGCCTGGCAACGTTGATGATACGACGAACGGAGGTACGTGAATGGCCGATACAATGACATCCCCTCCTGCAGACACAACCAATTCAAGAGGCCGGGAGCTGTGGTACTCGTTTCTCCGCTGGTTTGATTCGTGGGCCGGTTTGGAACACATGAAAGCCGACGGCCCTCCCAAATTCGATTGGGTACGGAGCATTCCATTCATCGCGGTTCATGTCATGTGTTTAGGGGTCTTTTGGGTCGGCTGGAGCTGGACGGCCGTCGGCGTCGCCGTAGCGTTTTACTTTGTCCGGATGTTCGCCATTACCGGCTGGTATCACCGGTATTTTTCCCATCGCACATTCAAGACGTCCCGGGTCACTCAATTCGCTTTCGCGGTGCTGGGCGGCATGTGCGTACAACGGGGCCCCCTCTGGTGGGCAGGTCATCATCGACACCACCACATTGCCTCGGACACGCCGGACGATGTTCATTCTCCCCGCCAGAAAGGCTTTCTGTGGTCTCACATGGGATGGTTTACATCCCAAACTCATTTTGCCCCGCGGTTTAAAGCGGTCTCGGATCTCTACAAATTCCCCGAACTACGATTCCTCGATCGCTTTGATATCGTCGTACCGGTGCTGACCGGATTTGCCATGTTTGGGCTGGGTTCCATATTGGAAATTTCCGCACCGCATCTCGGCACGAATGGTCCCCAAATGCTCATTTGGGGATTTTTCATCTCCACGGTCGCCTTAGCCCATGGGACGTTTACGATCAATTCACTGTCCCATGTCTACGGGTCGCAGCGCTACGATACCGGCGATGACAGCCGGAACAACTTCTTCCTGGCCCTTCTCACCATGGGAGAAGGGTGGCACAACAATCATCATTACTATCCCGCCTCGACCAGGCAAGGATTCTACTGGTGGGAAATTGATCTCACGTATTACTGCTTGAAACTGTTGGAGCGGCTTGGCTTGGTATGGGATATTCGCGAAGTCCCTGATTATGTGCGGGATGGTAAACCAAAGCACGAGGTAGCCAAGCAGGAACCGGATCGTGGCCTTCTCAAGCGCCCCCTCGACATGAGCATTCCCGTTCAAGCCGCGGCGGAAAACATTCCAGCTTGATTCCAGCCGAAGCAGATGCCTTGCCTCTTCCTTTGCTCTCCTCTTCCACAAGGGCACAAAAAGGAAAAGAGGAGAGCGGTTTCTTCTCAAGGAGCCAGAGAAGAAAATAGATCAAGAATAGATCGGTAGACGTTGACTGCCCCCCGTCTCTCAAGAAGAGACGGCTGGAGACATGGTGCAGCCTTTCTCTTTGCTACTCCCCTTCCAGATCGGAATCAACCAGAGGAGGTGTAGGAACCAGATTCGTGTACGATGTACGAATTCTTCGGCTTTCTCGATCAATCGCCTCAAGCTCCGCCGCTTGGGCTATCCATGCGTCACCGGGGCTTAATTCAAACCGATAGTGCTCCTGGTTCTGAGAGAACCATTCCACATAGGGATGCGGCATGAGATTAGGGTGGGGATCAAACGAGATGAGATAGGCTCTTCCAAGTTGAGGGTTTTCCATATCACCGAGTACATGGACAGCCATGTCCTCATCTTCAAATCGGCTGTTGCGAAAGCGAATCACCTTGCCCGCAATATCAGTCTTGAAGTCGCCTTGTAAGAAGAAATCCACCGCCCCAATGCCAGCGAAGACAACCTGGCCGACAACAGTCCCCGCTACGCGGTTATCCAGGAACCCCTCTTGTACCCACCGGCCATTTGCAAATTTTTGTGCCATTCCCTCCTCGCTATGTTATGCCTGTCGCCGCTTCTACCCTCTCTCCTTGTCATCTCGCGCCTTGATCCCGCGAGTGAGACTTTCTTCTGTTGCCTCTTCGCCCCGTTCCTATCGTGAATCAGCTATCATGGGCACGGTTGCTGTTGACTGATCCGCCAGAGCCCCAATGACAACTGATGCGACAATCAGCGCGCTGCCGATCCACCCTTGGACATCCAAAGTCTCTCCCAAAAAATACCATGAGAGCCACGCGGCATACACCGGCTCAGAAGCAAACACCAGGGCCACCTGCTGTGCGGGGACAAGCCGTTGAGCCCACAGTTGTACGGCGAAGGCGCCGGTGGCCAAAACGCCTGTCACCCCCAATCCGATCAATAGAACGGGGGTCGGCTCAAACGCTCCTTCTGGTACCTGTTCCCACGATGCCAGCGGTACAAACAACAGAGTGACGGCGATGAGCTGCCAAGCCAACAGCGACCACGCATCGTAGCAACGAGTGAAACGTTCTAAACAAATAATGTGACCCGCAAAGGCCGCGGCACAGGCGATGGTCAGCAGATCACCGACGTTCATCTCCATACTGGGCTTGACCAGCAACCACAGTCCAGCTACAGCCCCCGCCGTCGCCAACAGGGTTCGCCCTCCCCATCGTCTTAAAAACAGTGGCACAAAAATCACGTAGAGCGCCGTGAGGAATGCGGAATTGGAGGCGCTGGTATAGTAGAGTCCAACGGTCTGCAACACATAGCCGAGGAAGAGAAAGGCCGTCGCTACCGCGCTGGCCACAAGCAAGGGTCTACCTCGTTCGATCACTCTGTTCGCCACGACCAACGACAGCCCCACAACGAGAGTCCCGAGAAAAAACCGCAGGCACAAAAACGACAGGGGAGGGATTTGCTCAAGAGCCGCCTTCGTCGCTGGGAACGTCGCTCCCCAGATCACAGTCGTCACAAGCAACATGAGGCGTGGCATCGTTTCCCCGCGGAACTCGCGGCATGGTCTCCGCTACTTGGGCATGGTCTCTGCTGTTTGGCCGCTCAGGGTATGCGATTATGGTTTGCAGAGAGGGCACCGTCGTTGCTCGGTCACGCCCGCCTGCTCCATGGCACGAAGGGCCCGTTCTTTGTCGGGATAGTCAAACCACCCTCCCTCCCAAAAATCACTGGAAGTCGCGTTCGAGGGAATTTCCGAACATCGATCACGATGCAACGTCACCCGATCAATCGATCGGGCGACGTGGACCCAGTAGATCATAACCGAATCGGTGAGAGCAGGAGCACGGATGATCTTAAGGGAGGAGTTGCCATTCGTCCTTTTCAATAAAGACCCTCTCGCCCGTCTCCAGCTTTTTCAGATCATCTTTTTCGAAGAGCCGTTTATATCGTTCAATACGATCCTCATCGTCGATCCGTTCTTCCTGCATGATTCCATTATGCCCCTTGTATCGTCTGATCAGCACCGCCATCTTCTTCCTCCTCTTCGGTGAACGTTTTGAACCGAAATCGTGTTACAATAAACGCATTTCAACTTCTTGGTCAAGGGTGAGGGAGTCTTCATGGCTCACGTGTTCTCTGGTTCTTGGCAAAAGACCTCTGGAGCTTGGCAAAGGACGTAAAAACAGACCATGCCTGTGTACGAATACCGATGCGAAGTTTGTTTGACGCAGTTTGAAGCGACTCAGTCCGTTTATGACCGTATCGAAGATACGGAATGCCCTTCTTGCCACGCGAGGCAAGCCACCAGATTGCTCTCCTCCTTTTCATCAAAGATTGTGGGAACCCACAAACCTGGCTTCGCTGAGATGAAAGCGGCCGCCATGAACCAGGAACGGATGGAGCGATTCGCCAAACTTCCGCCTCTTGATAAAAAACGAAACACACCTCGTCCCAACACCTTTTTTGGATGGGAGTCTGCCTCACCACCAGACGTTTCCTCCGATTCGGCCGAACCGTGATGATCGTTTAATTCCTCCACAACCCCATGCAACATCGCCCAACCCCTCACATTCGATACCGCCCAGCACCCCCTACGCAGCAGATGACTCTCTCGGCATTCATCAGCACCATTGTATGGCTCATGACATGGGGGACCAGCCTTGTCCTTGCCGACGAGCTGGCAGGAAACTTGGTCTTGGTAGGAAACGGCCCGGAACAAACCGTCATGGAAAGCTTGGCCCGAGCCTTTGAAAAAGCCCATCCGCGGGTCTACGTCGATGTCCTGTGGGATCAACAAAACCCTGCCGACATGGTAAAAAGTGGTCGCGCTCACCTCGCCGTTGGGTCCCTCCCTCATCCTGATCTTGCCCACACGCAAATCGGATGGGACGGCATCGGCCTCATAGTCCACCTGTCAAACTTCACGAAAGAACTCTCTCGTCAGCAGGCCTCCCTTCTCTTTACCGGAGCGATCACGGAATGGGCTGACGTCGGAGGGCCAGAGACGAAGGTGCTCGTGATTGACCGCCCCTCCGACCACCCCATTCGGACAGCCTTTGAATCCTATCTCGGCATCACCGACAACATCTCTTCTACTGCTAAGATCATTAGCTCCGATGATCAAGTTATCAAAACCGTAGCAGGTACATTACCCCCTCAGTCGGCTATCGCATACATCTCGTTAAATGCTGGTCTTTCAGCCGTTTCGAGTGGTGTGGCTGTTCGCTTGTTGCCCCTCGACAAAGTTGAACCAGAGGCCCCAACGGTGCGGGACGGTCGCTATGGCCTGCGTCGGCCTTTACTCCTGTTGTCCAGGCCGGACCCCAATTCTCTCGTGCAAGCCTTTTTGGCATTTGCCTTGTCAGCAGCCGGTCAATCAATTATTGGAAGCGAGTACATTGCGCTCAAACATGAATAATATTCGGCCTTCGGGAGGTCTCCATGCGTGTTCATCTCTGCTCATTGACCATCGCATCAACGTTCCTCGCTTGTCTACTTTTTCAACCACCGCAGACCCGATTAAGTTATGCCGAAGAAGGCTCCATCGTCGAGGGCGCGGGATTTACGCTGTATGACATGAAGTCCATCGAGGGCTCCGACGAACGGGTCATTCAGCAAGACCCGGTCTGCGATCGCAGCAAACGGCCGAAGATTCTCTCCGTAGAGCCGGACGAAGCCAAACCGGGCGAGAAAGTCACGATCAAGGGGGAAAATTTCGGAACCAAGGAATGTTTTCACGGCGTCGCGTTCAGCGCCGCCGGCGCGGCGACGATCGACTACACCTTCATCAACGACACGACCATTGAGGCCACGGTGCCCAACGTTCCGGCCGGCATGTCCTTCATCGACATTGTGGCGGGAGGAGGCAACGCCCGGTCGAAAGCCTTTTTAGTTCAACCCAAGTAACGAGTTCGCGTCTAAAAGTCCAGCCTCAGCACGTATTCTTCGCAGGCGGTTTCCCTTCTCTCTCGGACCGGCTCACTGTCACCGCGCCCCTCGGCAGATTGGCTCACCTGGTCGAAGGGCTCTGTTGGAGCTTCTTCAGCATCTCCTCAAAAAGAGGACGGTCTCGCAGGCTCATAAAATCATTCCTAAACCGGATCGCCTCGATATCAGCCTCCGCGCTTTCATCTTCATCCGACCCTCTGTAGATACCCTTCAAGACCAGCGCAAACCGATTACCCTCTGCCAATTTGATGTTGTCCACGTAGGGCAGATCAAAATAGGATACGTTGGGTGGTTCTTTGATAATCTGGATGTCAACCGGGGTGAAGCTGGATGCGGACCCTGTGACGACGTTGTTCGGGCCGTACATTCGTCCCACGAGACCGCCGTCCACACCAACAGACCGTGAAAGGTTTCCTGAAAAGTGACGACCCTAAAACGAACGAATATTCCGAATTTCGGCGGACCTGAGCTCCTCTCGCTCGTCGCGGGCCAACTCATCGGTTACGTGCTGATCCAGCCTTTTGAGTAGCGCGACTCCCACGTCATATTGCTCCGCCACGGCGCAGACGTACTTCCCCGCCGCCTCAATGACGCTCTTGCCGCCTCCACCACCTTGGAGGGGACCTGACCGGTGTTCCAGGCCGACGAGACGGCCGCTTTGATCGCGCTGGAAATCCATTTCTTCCGATATGGTTTTCCCGCCTTGCTTGAAAGAGGCATTGAAAACAGCTCCACCCGCTGAACAACTCGAACATCCTCCCCGATTGTCATCCGGCGCTTGAATTGGATCGGGCTTTGTCCCGGCTCTCCTGCGAATCTTATTCCAGCAGGCCTGCTGCCCGCTCAAGGGAGTGTCTTTCGTGTCTAGAGCTTCTCCGTAGGCTGCTATCCTTCCCCGCTCGAATCACGCAATTAGGCATCGCAGTACTATCTGAGCATGAGGTATGAAGGTCGCTGGGATTTCTCGCGACAGAGGAGGTTGCGTGGCCAGAGCTCACCGGGCTGGTGCAGAACGCCGCAGGACTAGGACAATCGCCAGTGGTAGAATGCTCAGAGGAGAGCCTAGGAGCAGTTGGACCATCCATTTAAAAGTTCTAGAGGACCATGCTGATGCACGTCCTTCTTGTGAGATATTTTTCCCGACGATGCGTTGACTCACACGCATGAGGTTTTCTGGCAGAACCGCTGAAAACCCGGCATGGCACTCACCGAAATCGGCATCTGCTCGGACAACGCCGGCTCAAATGCATTCTGGTGCATGTTATGTAACAAGTTTCATGAGGCTGGGGAAAGGCTGGCGGATTCCGTCGGTTCTTGTATCCAGCGCCACACCCGCAGAAGATCGAGCGTCAAGCTTGCGCCGTAGGTAGGCCCGAAGTCTCTCGTCACGATATTGCCCATACTGTCGTTCCAGGTTTCAAACCGAAGCGGCCCCGTGGAGAGGGCCAAGGTCCACGCGAACTGTTTTTGGCTTTCCCCGACGGGATTGACAAAAATCCCGGAATCCCACATCAGCCCGAATTCGATCTCCCAGGCGGGAACGGTTTCTCCCTTTTCCGTCACGCGGTATTGACCGAATGCCACGGTCGGCTGGACCAATCCGGCGGTGTTTCTGACGGAATGGAGCGCCGACCCGTTGCTCTGATAGCTGATGCGGCCCAAGAGGGAAGCCCGCAGGCTCACCTCCCCCCAATCACCGCGATAGAACGTCGGCGAGATCTGCAACCGCCTGATCCCGGCTCGCAGAAACCCCTGTTGATAGACCGTGCCGACGGAAAATCCTGCCCCGACAAACACAATTTTAGGCTCTCCCAACGTGAACCACCGCGTCAGAGAGCCATCGATCATCACGTCGGTCTCTTTTCGGGGATCCACGGTGGGCACCGGGGGCAGGTGCCGCAACTGATGAACGACCTTGTTCTGGAAGAATTCACTTGGTTGGTTGCCCGTGGGACTGATGCCGGCCGTGAAATTGCTGCTCCAGCCTTCCCAGCTTCCACTCCAATGTTGGGTCCAACTGAGCGTGATCAGATTAAAGCCGATCGTATTCGCGACGGTCGAATCATACCTCGCCCCATTCCCATCCGTCGGCGTGAACCGATTGAGGGTCAGCCCCGTGATCACCGTGGAGTACTGATCGGGGAAGGACAAGCTGCCCCAATGAACCGACGGCGCCGGGCTTTCTCCCCATGCCGATACATGGTTGAATCCCAGAAGCACGAAGATTCCAATCGTCACTGTCCATCTTATCGGCAAACGCCATGTTTGCATGTCCGTCAACCCATTGCGCCGCTGATGAACGGCGAAGAACGTTCTTTTCTCGGAAACAATAGACAATCGCTCTCCCCTTCTGTCGTACGATCGGGCCCGACGTGGATCGAAGCCTGAACCTTTCGCGCAAACATGTCAACGGCGAATCGGCGTCCCTCTATTCTCCTGGTCGGTTCCGACGCAATGACGTTCCCTCTCTCGACAGATGATTTCATCCTATGTTAGCTTACGCCCTCATTCCCCTGTCGGGCTGATAACGCCATGTTCAAGAAGATTCTGGTCGCCAACCGTGGCGAAATCGCCATGCGCATCATCCGCGCCTGTCGGGAGCTCAACATCGCCACGGCCGCCATCTACTCGGAGGCGGATTCAACGGGTATTTACGTCAAGAAGGCGGATGAGGCCTATCTCGTCGGCCCCGGCCCGGTCAAGGGCTTCTTGGACAGTCAGCAAATCGTGAATTTGGCCGTTCGCATCGGTGCCGACGCTATTCATCCCGGATACGGTTTCCTCTCAGAAAACGCGGGGTTTGCGGAGCTTTGCCGGGATGCCGGTATCACCTTTATCGGCCCCTCCCCCTATGCCATCACCATGATGGGCAGCAAGGTCAAGGCACGTGAGATCGCTCGGACTGCCGGTGTCCCGATCGTCCCCGGCACAGACGGAGCGATTACCGATGTGAAAGAGGCCTTAGCCTTCGCGAGAGAGGTCGGCTATCCACTCATGATCAAAGCCAGCGCCGGAGGGGGCGGTCGCGGCCTCCGCGTCGTTCGATCGGATGACGAGCTCCGCGAAAACATGGAAACCGCGTCGCGCGAAGCCCAAGCCTCTTTCGGCGACGGCAGTGTGTTCATCGAAAAATACATTGAGCGCCCTCATCATATCGAGTTCCAGATCCTGGGCGACCGCTACGGGCACATCATCCACCTTGGCGAGCGAGACTGCTCAATCCAGCGTCGCCATCAAAAGTTGATTGAGATCGCGCCGTCGTTAGTCTTAACGCCTTCGCTCCGCGAAGAGATGGGGCAAGCGGCCATTGCCATTGCACGGGCTGTGAACTATGACAATGCCGGCACTGTGGAATTTTTGCTCGATCAAGAAGGCCACTATTACTTCATTGAGATGAATCCACGGCTGCAGGTGGAACACACGGTCACGGAACAAATCACGGCTATCGACATTGTCCGGCACCAAATCACGATCGCAGCGGGCCACCCCCTTGATCTTCAGCAAAAAGATATCGTGCTACAGGGGCATGCCATTCAATGCCGGATCAACGCGGAAGATCCCAAGAACAATTTCATGCCCTCCACCGGCACCATCACAGCATACCTCTCCCCAGGAGGGATTGGAGTCCGAATCGACGGGGCCGTGTACAAAGATTACACGGTTCCGCCTTATTACGACGCCCTCTTGGCCAAACTCACGGTGCGAGGACGCACGTGGGAAGAAACCGTCAGTCGTATGCGTCGTTCGCTTGAAGAATATGTTCTGCGCGGAGTAAAAACGACCATCCCCTTCATGGAAGCCATCATGCAGGAGCCGGATTTCATCGCTGGACGGTTTGACACCTCATATTTGGAAACCCACCCGGAACTTTTCTCGTACCATGAATATCAGCAACCGGAGGATTTAGTCCTGGCAATTTCTGCAGCCATTGCCGCTTACGAAGGGTTATAAACGACCGCGAGCGGGACTTCTCTCGCGGACATCTCATTTACTCGTTATGGCGACCACTCGCTCTCCCAAAAGAAAACAACCGGCATCGCCCCGATCGATTGGCACTGGCAACCGGCGACCAAAGGCGGTTTCTTCACGACCGCAGGAATGGGCCCTTCGTCCTGCGCCGGGGAAGCGCCTGATGATTACGGAAGTCGCGCTACGGGATGGTCATCAGTGCCTGTTGGCCACCCGTATGAGGACGGAGGACATGTTGCCGATCGCTCAGAAACTTGACGCAGTGGGGTTCTGGTCGATGGAGGTGTGGGGCGGCGCCACGTTTGATACCTGTCTGCGCTATTTGAGAGAAGATCCATGGGAACGGCTCCGTGCCTTGCGCGCAGCCATGCCCAACACCAAGTTGCAGATGTTGTTGCGCGGGCAAAACCTTGTCGGCTACCGGCATTATGCCGATGACGTCCTGGAGCGGTTCATTGAGCGGTCTGCAGCCAATGGGATCGATGTCTTTCGCATTTTTGACGCGCTCAACGATGTGCGCAATCTTGAGCGGGCAGTACGCGAAGTACGGGCCTGCGGCAAACATGTTGAGGTCGCCATCAGCTACACCGTCAGTCCTGTGCACAGTATCGACCGCTTTGTCGAGTTGGCGAAACGGCTGGAAGACCTTGGCACCGACACGCTTTGCATCAAGGACATGGCCGGCCTCTTGACACCGTTTGATGCCTATCGCCTCGTGAGTCGCCTGAAGGCTTCGGTCTCCGTTCCTATTCACCTCCATTCCCACGATACGGCTGGCATGGGCAGCATGTCGGCCTTGATGGCAGTCCTGGCCGGTATCGATATTTTGGATACCGCCATTTCTCCTCTCTCCGGTGGCGCGTCGCATCCGCCCACCGAATCCATCGTCGCGGCCTTGCAACACACTCCCTACGATACCGGCCTTGATCTTACCGCCCTGCAGCCCATTGCAGACCACTTTCGTATGGTTCGTCGCAAATATCGACAGTTTGAAAGCGACTTTACCGGCGTGGACGCGGCCATCCTCACCTCGCAGATTCCTGGTGGCATGTTGTCGAACCTCGCCGCGCAACTAGCCGAACAACAGGCGCTTGACCGGATGAAAGAAGTCCTCGATGAGGTGCCGCGCGTGAGAAAAGAAATGGGCTATCCCCCTCTCGTCACACCGGCCAGCCAAATTATCGGTACCCAGGCCACGCTGAATGTGTTGACCGGCGAACGATACAAAGTGATCACGACGGAGACCAAGAATTACTTCCTCGGTCTGTACGGGCGCCCACCTGGTCCGCTTGACCCTGAGGTGATGGCACGCGCCATTGGCGATGAAGAACCGATCAAGACTAGGCCGGCCGACCGATTGGAACCGGAACTCGAAGCCATCAAAAAAGAGCTGCCGGACGCCTCGATCGAAGATCAACTCTCCTTCGCTCTTTTTCCAGCCATCGCGCGTGAATTTTTCGAGGCACGCAAGAAAGGCGATCTCTCGCCTCCCTCCCTTGAGACGACTTCTCCCAAAGCCCCGGCTGTTGCCCATGAACTGCACCTGGCGCCGGTCGAGTTCAACGTCACGGTGCACGGTGAAACCTATCACGTCAAGGTATCCGGCTCTGGCCGCAAGGTGGACGGCCGCAAACCCTATTACATCCGTGTCAATGACCGGTTGGAAGAGGTGTCGCTGGAACCGATCCAGGAGGTGCTGACCGGTGTGCCAGAGGCGCATGAGCCGGACAAAACGACCAGGCCGAAACGTCCCAAACCTTCCAAACCGGGAGATGTCGCGCCACCCATGCCAGGGCGGATCGTCAAAATCCTGGTGTCAGTCAACGATCGCGTCAAGGCCGGCGATTCGCTCCTGGTCATCGAAGCCATGAAAATGGAAAGCCGCGTGCCAGCGCCCATGGACGGCACCGTGACAGCTATCTTGGCGGCGGAAGGAGAACACGTGAAACCGGATGAAACCGTCATTCAATTGCAATAAGCCGTGGGAGGGACTGTTCTAAGAAGGTGGCACCTTGGCCCGGGCCCGTTTAGTCTAGGGCCCCTTCTTGCCGTCGCCGCCTGCTCCTCCCCTCTGGCAATTCCCCCCCATTTCGAAGCCTTCGAACGTATTCCCATCCAGGTTGTCACCGTTCGGGACTACCGTATCGCCTATTTGGACAAGGGTATGGGTCGCCCCCTCATTCTCTTACATGGCTTCAGCGGATCCATGTGGCAATGGGAGCATCAACAGCAGCCCCTGGCTCAGCACTATCGCGTCATCACACCGGACTTGCTCGGTTTTGGCCTCTCGGACAAGCCGGACATCGACTATCGACCGGACCAGATGGTGGACTTTTTGACTAACTTCATGGATGCTCTTGAAATCCCTCGGGCGACATTGATCGGAAATTCCATGGGTGCCGGCCTGGCCATAGCCATGGCACTCGACCGTCCGGAACGAGTGGATAAACTAGTGCTCATCGGTGGATTGCCGCCGAACATTCGCTCGAACGTCACCAGCCCTATCGTTAAACGGACGCTCGACACCCAGGCACCGTTATGGCTGCTCTCCCTCGGCAACCGACTCTTTGGCAGCCGGCTGGTCCGATCCACGCTGAGCGAGTTGATTTACGACCAATCTTTGATTACTCCCGCCGTTCTCGAACGATCCAACCGTCATCGGCAACGCCCGGGCCTGATCAAGCCGATGCTCGCCATGAAAGAGACGATCGGGCTGTGGGAGTCAGGCTATGCGGTGCGCCTCCGTACCATCCGACATCCCACCCTTATCATCTGGGGGGAAGAGGACCGTATCTTCCCCCTGTCGGTGGGCCAAGAACTCCATCATCTCATTGAAGGGTCTCAGTTTGTCTCCATACCCTTGGCGGGACATATCCCTCAATGGGAACGGCCGGATCTAGTCAACGACGTGCTTATTGCGTATATTCAGTCCTCTTAGAAGAAGGTCAAAGAGCCGGTTATGAGAACGGCTCCTTATATAAGAAGAAAGGAAGGGACCATGAGGAGATCAATGTACGCGATCCAGGGGGCTGCAATGAGTCTTGTGTTCGCCGTGGCCGGCTGCACCGGCTTGGGAGCATCGAGTGGGTCAGGCTTTACCTACAAGGACATCGCCGTGGCCGGCGGCACCGCGATGGCTGGAGAAAACAGCAAAGTCCTGTTTAAAGGAGAACCGCTCACGCTTTCAGGAACGGCCATCAAGACAGGCGAGGTATTGCGCGATGCGAACGTGACCAAAACCGATTTGTCGCTGATCAACATCACCCGCACACCAGGTGCGGGCAAGGTCCGGATTATCAGCGTGGTACCCTCACTTGATACGCCGGTGTGCGAGCAACAAACCCACTATCTCAGCGAAAAAAACAATGGCCTCGACAACCTGATCGAGCTGATCACTGTCAGCATTGACACACCGTTCGCTCAGAAGCGCTTTGCACAAGAAGCCAAGATCAATAACGTCACGTTCCTTTCCGACTATCGGGGCGCCGAATTTGGAAAAGCGCACGGGCTGTTGGTCAAGGACTTGCACGTTTTGACCAGGGCCGTGATGGTCGTAGATAAGGACAATACTATTCGTCATCTTCAAATCACGCCAGAGCTTACACATCTACCGGACATGGATAGGGCGTTTCAGGTTGCACGAGACTTGATTTCAGCCAGCTAATCCGTGCCTCCGGCTCAACCCACGTTTGAGCCGGAGGCCGCGCAAACCATCTCTCGGTTCATTTTCCTTTGCCGGAACGTCTCCGGGAGGACCGATGGCGCATTACGACATGTTGGTGATCGGCACAGGACCGGCAGGTCAGAAGGCTGCCATCCAGGCCGCCAAACTCAACAAGAAAGTCGGCATCATCGAGCGCAAGCAAGTCGTTGGTGGCGTCTGCATCAATACTGGCACCATTCCCAGCAAAGCGCTTCGCGAAGCGGTGCTCTACTTGTCCGGATTTCGCCAACGAACAATCTACGGTGCCTCGTACCGGTTGAAAAAGACCATCACGATTGAGGACCTGACCTTCCGTGCCAACCATGTCATCAAAAACGAAATTCTGGTGGTGCAGGATCAAATGGCCAGAAACGGCGTGGACTTCTTTTTCGGGTCGGCGAGCTTTGTTGATCCTCATCGGTTGCGGGTCGAATCCCATCGCGGTTCGTTTGAACTGACCGCGGACTTTATCGTCATCGCGGTGGGCACAGAACCGGCCAGACCTTCCAACGTTCCCTTTGATGGGAAAACAGTCATCGATACAGATGGACTCCTGACGATGAAACGAATCCCTGATTCGATGGTGATCGTGGGCGGCGGCGTCATTGGAACGGAATACGCCTGTATCCTTGCCACACTGGGTGTCGCGGTCACCCTCATAGACAAACGGCCACGATTATTGGAATTCGTGGATGGGGAAATTATCGACGCCCTTCAGCGGCAAATGAGAGACATCGGCGTGGTGTTATACAACCAGGAGGAGGTCGTTGAAATTATCCGTAAGAAGTCCGGCGTTGTTCAGGTGCTACTCCGCTCTCACGGACCGATTGAGACCTCCACGCTGATGTACGCAGTCGGTCGGATTGGCTCGACCAGATCCCTCAATTTGGAAGCAGTAGGGCTCAAGGCTGATGACCGAGGCCGCCTAGCGGTCAATGAGCACTTTCAAACTGCCGTTCCCCACATTTACGCGGTCGGGGATGTGATCGGATTTCCAGCCCTTGCCTCAACCTCCATGCAGCAGGGTCGCCGCGCATCCTGCCATGCGTTCGGCCAGCCAGATCGCAGCGATACGGCTCTGCTTCCCTATGGAATATACACGATCCCGGAAATCTCCATGGTGGGCCGAAACGAAGAGGAACTCCAGCAGACCGACATTCCTTATGGTGTCGGCATCGCTCGCTATAAAGAAATCGCTCGCGGCCAATTGATCGGAGATCAAACCGGCCTGCTGAAACTTTTATTCCATCGACACACCAGACACCTCTTGGGTGTCCACGCAATTGGCGAAGGTGCAACGGAGCTGATTCATATTGGTCAGGCGGTGATGGCGTTTCACGGCAAAATCGATTACTTTGTCGACACTGTGTTCAACTACCCAACTCTAGCAGAATGTTATAAGGTCGCGGCGCTCGATGGTATCAATCGGCTGCCTAGGCCGTGGGTTCCCTATCACTAGCTACGCCTGTTGCGCTAGCTTGTCGTGCTGTAGAAGGGAGTTGCGTGATGTCTTTTTCCATCCATCTCCGACGAGTGGCTGCGTCGATCTGGCGTGCCCAACTACGCCATCCTTTCGTCACCGGACTGGGGGACGGCTCGCTGCCAGAACGGAAGTTCCGCTACTACATTCTCCAAGATGCACGGTTCTTGGGCGATCTCGCCCGAGTCTTTTCCGCCGCCGCGCAAAAGGCGCCCGATTCCGATTCGGCCTTGCGGTTTAACAAACTGGCTCAAGACACGATCGTCGTGGAACGGAGCCTGCACGAGAACTATGGCACCAGATGGAACATGACGGCCAAACGGATGACGTCCGTGCCCATGGCTCCGACCAACTATGCCTACACCAGGCACTTGCTGTCGGTGGCGGCGACTGGGACGGCGGGGGAAATCACCGTAGCCGCCCTGCCCTGCGCCTGGATCTATTGTGTCGTGGGACAGTATTTACTGCGGCATGGCCCGCCGCCCAAGAACCATCCCTATCGAGATTGGCTTCTGCTTTATGCCTCGCCGGAATTCGCCGAAGTGCAGCGGTGGATGCGGAAGAAAGTCGATCAGTGGGCGAAGACCATCAGCGAAGAAGAACGCCGCCAGATGGAACAAACATTTATCATCAGTTCACGTTATGAGTGGATGTTTTGGGAAATGGCGTGGAACGAAGAACAGTGGCCGGTCTAGCTGGAAAGTAAACGAAACGATCGATGTTTCCCCCTCCCTGTAGGCTCCTAGCTCCTTCTTTCATTTCAGTGCCGAAGATGTGAGTCTGAGGAAGTTACCGCTTCCACACCTGGCCTTAGATTCTGAGGTCGTTCTTTTCTCCTTTTCAGTGCTCGGTCACCTTGTGAATCACCTTCTCCTCTCTTTGATCGGCTTGATCAGCCACACTCACCCTGTGGGCGGTGTCTTACAGACGACCGCCCACGATAACTTATTGAGCCAAGCACAGGGACAACGCTGAGGGCCCAGGATCCTCTTGATCAGTTTGCTCGGCTTACCCTAAACTTGCCCTACAATTGTTACCGCTTACTACGGCAAAATTGGAGCCCCACAAGTCCGGCCAACCCTGACCCCATCAGGAACACGGCCGGCGGAAGAGGAATGACATCTACTACCGTGATAGCGCCCCCTGCCTGGAATCCGCTAAATGCCACGCCTGGTGCCGTTGGAATGATTTCAAACAACTGAACCAACCCCAGAGCTCCTCCCGTTGCCGGAAGATTAAAGCCGAGTAATGAAGCGAGAGTCGCATCGACCGAGTTTACCGCCAGTAATCCACTCAATGAAGAAGAACCCAACAAACAGCAACCAAATGTGACAGGCCCCAAGAAGCTGGCGGAAAGGAGTGTCGTCACCCCACTACCAATGTTTCCGACCAGAGTGAGTGATCCACCACCGGCATAGGTGCTTTGAAATCCAGAAGTCGAAGCGATGCCACTTGTGAAATTACCGGTCGAAAGATTGAGCAGACCTCCCGTAATCGGGAGACTTGTCGTCTCATTGTCCACGGTTGAAACAGGTGCATCGGTTATCACCAGTGGGTTTGAGCCCCCGTCATACGAGACGGAGCCTCCAACACCCACCCCAAAATTGATTGGAACTGCTTCTGCCCCGACTGCCGTCAAGGCCATACTGGCCACAAGAACCCCTACTCCAGCAAACCAACGATTGTTCCGACTCATGTGAATTCTCCTAAACATGTGACCTACCCTCCACATACTTTTTCCAGAAAGCCAATCCCAACATTCCCAACGCCAGCAACAACACGACACTGGGCTCCGGCACCCCCTGCGCCGGACTGTCCGTCACCGCCAAGGCCCCGCCCCCCTGAATCCCCCTAAACGCCTGCCCCGCCTGCGTCGGCGCCGCCCCAAACCGAATCTGCACCTGCGCCAACGACGCCCCCGTCGCCGGCAAGTTAAACCCTAACGCCGCCGCTAAATTCGTATCCAGCGCCGTCACCTGCAATAACCCACTAAACGCCGAAGTATATACCGGAAATGTCCCCGCACAACACGTAAAGGTCGAGGCCTCCGCAAACGTCCCCGCTATCAAGAGCTGCGTCCCACTGCCAATGTTCCCATAAATACTAAACGAGCCCCCCGGCGCATACATGTTCTGAAACCCCGTCCCGGTCGAGGCCCCCCCCGTATAGGCCCCGGTGGCAAAGTCCAGATCCCCGCCGGTGATACTAATCGTCGTGGTCCCATTGCCCACCGACCGTACCACCCCATTCGTCGTCGTAAAGGCGCTCGCCCCGCCCCCATAGGACACCGTCCCCCCATAGCCCAAATTGAACACAATCGGCAACGCCCACGCCGGCGCCTGCAAGAGCAGAATGCCCATTCCCACTGCGAGGATCCTCTTTGTAAGAATTCCTCTCGCTCGAGATCGTTCTCGTTGCGCTTTTCCCATGACATCCCCCCCACTCATAACTGTCCTTTTCATAACCGTTTTCATAACCGTTCCTTCCTTTTGGTCCCTTTCTGCCTTCTCTTGCCTTGCTCCTCTTTCTTAACTGTCTTACTCTTTACCGTCTCTACCAACAGTTCCGTTTTCTTTTCCTTGTTCCTTAACCCGATCTTTGTTTCTTAACCCGATCTTTTTTGACCTGGCCTTTTACACCAACCTGATACACCAATCTAATACGATGCAACCAATAATATTTGCTCATGAATAAAAGCAATTGTGATACCAGCCAGAACAAAATCGAAACGCGTTGATTTTTATAAAAAAATTAACTCTTTCTTTTTCAGAGATTCTTCGCATTGCCAATTTTCTTTACAATATTTCAACCATAAAAAATGGTGTTTTAAAAAACTATATTTTTCAATGTAATAGAAAATATGGATCGTGTAAAACCTTTTTACGACGTGTAACGCTCACAACCCCCACTCTAGTCTTCAGTATAGTTTCTAGGTGATTGAGAAGAAACACGATAAGAAAAAAGGAAGGCCCATTTCCCACCATCGGTAGGAAATGGGCCTAGACACTCAGCACTCTTAATTTATTTCGAGAACTTGTTTCTCCAGATTCCTACTCCTGCCAATCCAGCACCGAGCAAGAGCAGGGAGGAGGGTTCCGGAACCCCCGCACTTGGTGCCCCCCAAATGGAGACATGGGAGATGGCTCCAGGACCTGGCCAGAATCCACTCAGATTGATCGCTTCGGTTCCATTCCAGCTCGCCAGGTTAAAAAAGTAGTAGGTGGGACTATGGTTACCATCCTTGACGGCTAGATAACAGGAGGGACAGGAAATTGCAGCCCCTCCCGTAAACGTGATGGTTCCGCCAGAGGCATCGCTGTTGAACACCGTATTGTAATTCGCTGCAAATGGTCCCTCTTCAGAGACTCGGTTTCCAACGTTGGCTTTGTATAAAAGGCTTAATGATCCATCGTTAGGTAGGCCGAATGCACGATAGACGCAGCCTGGCTCACAATTTGATGGCCCCGTAGGAGGAGTCAAGGAACTCCCCAACACGACTCCCACCGTGGATGGGCTCAGGTCAAGCGCATGGGCGGGAGTCCCGCTCGATCCTACCCCCAAGCCTACCCCCAAGGCCACAACCCCGACCATCAGCGGAAACATCCGAATTAGTTTCGGCATAAAACACCCCCTTCCTTTTCGAGAACCCTGTAAGGTCCTGCTGTTAGAGTCCTGCTCCATGTTATGTTACAGTTAATAAGATGCGATGGCGATGAGTTGTGAGCAAGAACTGAGCCATCACAATTTACGAACAGAACCAATTGATTATCCTTGTGATATCAAAAACTCTTTCAAAGAAGTTGAGTTGAAATTGTTAATTTTTTTACATTTCCCATCAAGAGATTCAATAAAAAAACATGGTATTTCAAAATGTTACGACGATGTTTCGCATCTGGAAAGAAATTTAACATTGTAACCAGATCATTCTTTCTTAGACTTTCGCAATCCATACCGTTCTAGCAATTGATAAAGAGTTGGGCGGCTGATCCCGAGCTCCGCTGCTGCGCGAGAGACATTGCCATTGGCCTTTTCCATGGCGAGACGCACTAGATCTCGCTCCTGACTTGCTCGGAGTCTTCGCAAAGTCAGAGAACTGCCTTGGGGCTTGCTCAACTCCTCCAGCTCAAGGTGAGCGGGTGTGACGTATCGTCCTTCAGCCATAACTACAGCCCGCTTGATTCGATTCTCAAGCTCGCGCACATTGCCGGGCCAGTGGTACGACGTCAGGAGGGTCATCGCCTCGGTCGTGAAACCGACCAGTGGTTTTTGGTATTCAGCAGCTAACCGGCGTAAGAATGTGTTCGCCAAAAGGGGGATATCGGTAGGGCGTGCACTGAGAGGGAGCATCCCGATCTTTACCACGCACAATCGGTAATAGAGATCTTCTCGAAATCGCCCGTCTTGAATGGCTTGCTCTAGATCGACATGCGTAGCCGCAATGATCCTGACATCAACGGTGATGGGCTCTTTCCCTCCCAACCGTTGAACTTGCCGTTCCTGAAGAAAGCGGAGCAATTTCACTTGCAAGGGCAAGGGAATGTCGCCAATCTCATCGAGAAACAACGTCCCTCCTTGTGCATGCTCGATCCGCCCCTTGCGTTGCTGCACCGCTCCCGTAAAGGCACCCTTTTCATAGCCAAACAGTTCACTTTCCAGGAGTGTCTCTGGAATGGCTCCGCAATTGATTGCTACAAACGGCCCCTGGGCCCGTTTACTCTGACGATGAACCGCCCTGGCAACCAATTCTTTCCCTGTACCGCTTTCTCCGGTAATGAGCACGGGGACTTCGGAGGGACCAATTCGCTTGATCGTCTGAATCAACTCGCGCATAAACGGGCTCTCTCCAATCAGACCTTCGAAGTGGTCACTTTCGGTTGTCTCCTGCAAAAGGCGATGTTCTTCCTCCAAGTTTGCAAGATAGAGCGCACGTTGCAACACGACTTTTAGAATATCGAGCTGAACCGGCTTTTCAATAAAGTCATAGGCGCCGCTTTGGATGGCCTCAATAGCCCGAGCCCGGTCGCTGTTGCCGGTAATCACGATGACCTTGGTCGACGGAGTGATTTGCAAGATCTCACGGAGAAGCGCCATCCCCTCCGTAGCTCCATCTACATCGGGAGGCAATCCCAGATCGAGCAGCACCAGGCGCGGCATCACCTGTTGTACCTTTTGTAAGGCCGTTGGCCGATCCGCCGCCTCTACCACCTGATAATCAGAGGCCAGAGCCCACTTCATCTGCTCGCGGATTGTGTCATCGTCATCGACAAGCAATAACGGCAACGGATGCCCCGTCATGGTGAACCAGCTCTTTCGATATCCAGTCAACTCCCGGTCAGCTACCGGCCCGGGGCTGATAACCACGGTTCGGCTAACCACCCCTCCCAGCCAGCTAATAAGCCAGCTAAACAAGAATGATAGCCGATCCGTTTCACTATGCGACAAGAATTGTGCTTTCCTTTCATCCCCTGATCGTCTGTTTCCCGAGCAAGACAGGAATCCTCCATGGTGATGTATTCCAACAAGAAGGAAACCTCTTTGATCTTTTTGCTTCTTTTTATGCGAACTCGCTTTTTGATCCCGGCACCCCCATCACTTTTGATCACTACAAAATGATGTCAGTGTGGACAAATACTCACCGTCATCTCTCCCCCCTCACTCAAAACAAACCCCCACCTCCTGTTTGAGAGATTCCCCCTGATCGACCTGTAGGAAGATGCCTACTTACACCTCTTTTTCTGTTCACGCTACACCTCTTTTTTTCTCTCATCACCTGAGCAAGACAGCTCCCTCGTCGAACACGAGTGAGAGAAGGTGAACAGCCTCCTTCGAATTCTAGGTGAAGAGAATCGATCTATCTGGCTAAAAAATATGAGAAAAGTTGGAAGAGCTTCTCTCGTGCCAGAATATCTAAACTCGCTTCCAATCCGCCGTTGCTACTCTGTCGGACAGGAAACAGGTCATAAAAACTTGTCTAAAACATGAGTAAAGACATGGCCCAATACCTGCAGGTCCGTAAGCAAGTACATACTATCTATCGAAGGTTCTCTTACGAAAAATGACAAGGAGGACAACCATAGAGCAGACGACACAGTGGGGAAGACGCTGGCACCGCTCCCCTCTCGTGTGGATCAGTGTCATGGGTGGATTCTGGCTCTTTACGAGCCAGAGTCACGCCGCCGTCATTTTGCAGGATGACTTTAACTATGTCGTGGATCGGGACATCAACAATGCTGAAGTCTATTTCCAGGCTCATGGATGGACTGGTGCCAAGGCCATGAATAGCCGGGATAATAGAGGTTTAGGCTACCTGTACACCATCACCCCGCCGTCTTGGCCGTCGCGCGTGTTAGTGATGGAGTCTCATCCGACGTGGTCCACGAATGGCATTTTACAGACATCTTATCATCTTTACTATGGCAGTGAGACTCACCCGCTAGGGACGATTCCCGCAAACGTCTGGTTCCAGTTTTGGACCTATGCGGTCCCGGGCAGTCGGTGGACTTCACAAAAATTCTTGTATCCCTGTTACCAGTATTACCCATGCCCCGGTACGGGGTTTCGTTGGCTAATGGGATTCCACAATAGAAGTCTGATCGGCACGACAGATCAGACGATTGACGCGCCGCCGGGCGGGCGATTTATCCAAGCTGAATCAGCGTTTGCCAATCATTATGCAGGGCGGCCCTGGAACTCGAAAAAGATGTTTCAAAACTTGAATCAAACGCCGATGTTAGAGGGGATTTGGTACCAAGTGCGGCTTCACTTCGACACCTCTGGGCCGCAAGGCGTCTATGAGGCCTGGCGGAGACAACTTGGCGAGACAACGTGGACGAAATTGGCGGAATGGATTGGTGGCGTGACGCCCGGTTTTGATTTCGCGATTCCCGAAGGGAGCCGCAATGGGAATCGCGTCTTAGCGATGCCGACCACGGTGAACACCTACGATTCCACCATCTATGTGGACGATTTCATCATGGCCACCTCGCTCCAAGATCTTGAAAGCCGCAGCAGTAGCACTACCGGTGATACGACACCGCCTGCTCCTCCACAGAACCCTCGCATCACCCCGTAATCGCCGGTTGTCATCGTTTGAATCCCAGGCCCTCTCTCCAAAATAGAGGGCCTGGGATTTTAGCTCCTCAAAGTAAGCTCTCACCTTTTCTTCCACACAGCAATCTCATCCTAAAACTGAGTGATGGCTTGACAGTTCTGATGGCTTGGAGTTTTTCCCCCTGCTAAGCGGCAGTTCGATCCGTACCCGTGTACCTTCTCCTTCATGACTTTCTAATCGAATGCTCCCGCCGTGAGCCTCGATAATCTTCTTACATTGATAGAGGCCAATGCCCAATCCCCCCGGACGGCTCGACTGAGAGGGACGGAAGAGGTGATCTAACATCGGCGCCGGTATCCCTTTCCCGGTATCCCGAACCACAATGATCACAGAGTTCTCAGTCTGAGTTAGAGAAATCTCTATTTCGCCATGGTCATCGATCGCCTGTTTGGCATTTAACACCACGTTGGTCAGCACTTGCTGAAGCTGGTCCCGTACTCCGCTGATAAGGACATCGCGATAGCCCTTCACATGCACAACGATCCGATTATCCGATCGCAACGGCGCCACAACCTCGTCAATAATCGTGGATAAGGAGAACCGCCCTTCCTGTTCCTTGACAGAAGGCGGCGCAGCCTGACGAGAGAGTTTGCTGATCAGATCGGTCATCTTCCTGGCGGTATCCTGTACTGCTTTTAATGCAGATGCTTGAAACGTCGGATCCCGCCCATGATGCTCGGCATTCTGGGCAATCAGGGACAACCGCGCCGCAAGATTTTTGATATCGTGGAGACAGAAGACCGAAAAGCGATGTAACGCCTCCAGCTCCGCCATGGCCTGCCGCTCTTCCATCAACTCGGCGTGAGCAAACAACACCCCTACATGGTGACAAATCCCTCGTAAAAGGTCGTGATCATCGACCCCATAGGGCTCACCATGTGGTTGCTTTCCGAGGACCACAAACGCAATCAGGCGACCTTGCGCATAGATCGGCGCACAGAGTTCGGCGCCCCACCGCGCAACTGGATCAACGGAGGCAAGACTTTCATCCTCTTGTTCATGCAACCCAACCGGCTCATCCTGCCCCCTCAATCGTCGAATCACCTCATGGGTCGCCTCGATCGCCAGCATCGTTGAATCAGCCGGTCGCACCTGACAATACCGTTGATCCGCTTCCCTCAAGGTCCACACCGCGATCGTTGTTGTCGCGAAGGTTTTGACCAGGAGATCATGGAGACACTCGACAATCGCTTCACGAGTCGTCGCCCCTTGAAACGACTGTGTGACACGGAGCCACTCGGCGCGATAATCATATTTTGATCGAGAAAAGTTTCTGGCCAAGAACCGTTTGATTTCGCTTCTGGTCGTCTTGGACGTGGCCAGCGCGACCAGAGCCGCCAGCGCTCCCAGCACCACCACCACACTGAGCTCATACCCCAGGGGCTGGTCTAGGCGGCGAAGCCAAATGCCGATGGCTCCCACGAGAAGCAGGTAGAGACCAACAGCAATAAAGGTCACCGACCCTATCAGAGCTTGCTGAGACACCTGCGTATTGAAAAGCAATTCTTTAAATCGGCTCCTGGCGATGCCGAGCGTCACCAAGCCCGAAGACATCAGCGAAACGACACCGAAGGCCGCGAGATGCTCTTCGCGCCACAGCGAGACCAACAACGTTTCGCTGGCATAATAAATCTCATATCCCCCCAATCCAGCCAGTCCGATTATGACCAGTTTCAATCGATGGCGTGTCAGTTCCCGGCTCGATCGGAAAACTCTCTCCAGCTGCGCCAACGCCATCGCCGTGGCAAGCACGAGAAAAATGTAGGGTGCCTGTCCCCAGTCTCCCAACATTGGTAAGGACGCGGCACCGGGCTGCGAAGCCGAAACCAAGACCCAGTCCGTCATTGAGAGCCCAGCCAAACTCAGGCCAAGCAGGCCAATGAGAAGAACACGGCGGAGATCAGCCGATGGAGCATGATCTTGCGAGACCGGCAAGAATCGAACGCCGGCGTGGAGCAATGCACCGGGCATCGCCAGCTCAAACGCCAAGGCTAGCCGATACCAAATAAGAGACCGCGATTCATCCAGCTCCGCAAAGCTATGACACAGATGGACCATGCCGACCAAAACAAACACTAACGTAAGAGGGAGATAGAAGCGGGCTTCTTGCTTCCTGACCGCAAGCCACCAAGCCAGGCCTAAAGTATATAGGGCTGCAGCCAGTGGCACCCCAAAAGGCATGCCCAAGAATTGAGTCATGTTCACCTCTACAACTCAGTTTCACGGCTGGAACAACAGGAGAGATTCCCCAAAAGACAAAGCCCGTGTAGGAAAAAGCCTACTGTGAATACCATCTTGGTCATCATGACAACCTCTTCATGCTGATACCTCTCACCGCACGGATCTCCTCTAGAACTAGAAATGGGAGCAATTTGCCCTTACCTCAAGCCACCAACTGAGTTTTTGTCGCTCCCGTTCTACATAACTAGAAAAAAAGAAAATCAGTGTCCCTTAGAAATCAAAGGATTTTCTACCAATGCAAAACTTCCTCTCTTTCAACCGATTCATAATCAATGCACAATGTTAGCCGATTTCATTCTACAGCATGAGAGATGGCCCGCCTCTTGCATATTCTTAGGCTTAGGAGGTGGGATGCCGATCTTGTCCTTATCCGTCCGAGATATCGCCCATAAGAAACGAAAATTATTATTATAAGGGAGGAACCTATGCCGTTACGAACCAGGACAGTATCTCGGGCCCTCATCACGATTGTAAGCCTGCTTGCACTCTGGAGCAGCGCTCTAATACCGACCGCGCACGCCGTAGTGATTTTCTCGGACAATTTCGAGTATGATGTCGGCCGAAATATCACCAACGCAGACACGCTGTTTCAGAGCCATGGCTGGACCGCGGTCAAGGCGAATAATTCAAGTTTGAGGCGGGGCTCTGGCTACATCTACACGCTATTCGATGCCAGCCGCAATTCGCGCGTGTTGGTCCTTGAATCACTCCCGACGACCGCGCCACCGCCAGAACCAGGATTTCCTTATCAACAGACCGATTATTGGATTGCATTCGGCGGAGAAGGGTCTCCCCTCACTACTTTACCGGCCAACGTCTGGTTCCAATTCTGGCTCTATACGACACCAGCGAGCCAGTTTCACACCGCCAAGTTCATCTATCCATGCCGCGGCACCTATCCGTGCGGGGGGGATTCTTACACCTGGCTGTGGACTTGGCAGAATGGCTGCGGCCCAGAAGGCAATTATCGGGAAGCTTTAACAGGGGAGTGGTTTTGGCTTACTCGTGCCAATTACGCCAATAATCAAGCGGTGCCAGAATGGGACAGAGATAAACTGTATCAGAACCGGGGGTGTCTTCCCTTCCGACGAGGGCAATGGTATCAGATCCGTGTGCACGTTGATTTTTCGTCAGCACAAGGCGTGTATGAATTATGGGCTCGCACCAGTCCGACAGGGTCATGGACGAAACACGCGGAATGGATCGGCGGCGTGACCCCACAATTTCAATGGCCTATCCCAGCCGATCAACGGACGGGAAACAGGGGATTCCGTATGCCCACCACAGTCAATGCGGTGGATTCCACCATCTATCTCGATGATTTTATCATCG
Organism: Nitrospira sp.; assembly: GCA_024331045.1. Classification (GTDB taxonomy): domain Bacteria; phylum Nitrospirota; class Nitrospiria; order Nitrospirales; family Nitrospiraceae; genus Nitrospira_D. Next base: position 12,527 of record JANDJC010000017.1, on the reverse strand, counting down.
CGACGAGTGTCGCCGACCTGGAGGGCGGGGCCGGCAGTGGAGCGGGGGGAGACACCACACCTCCTATCCCCCCTAGAGATGTACGAATAGCGCCATAGCGCTGACTTGTGGCAAGAACTGCCAGAGATCTCATGAGCGTGAGATCTCGTCCCATGAGAATATCGCGGAGAGGAGGTCTCACATTGTTCTATTTTATTTATGGAGTGAGTGACGTGTTGTGCTGATGTTTTTCTTCAAATTCATCCGTACAACCTTCCCATGACAGGGAGAAGAATGATGAAATAGGGGTCAAGCCAGCCCCTAGGGGGTCAAGTGACCGACACTTCAAGGCTGCAGCTATTTGGCTCACGCGGGAGAATGAGGCCCTGAAGACAGAGCGAAATTTTTAAAAAGGGGCAGCGGGCGTTGCACGGAGATACTGGCGATCCTGGCGCACGACCGCCGCTATCCGATCAGGTTGAGGTGCCGGACCCGCTCAGGAGCGGCGCCAGGCTATTGCGTGGGGTAATGCCAACCCGAGAGTCTTAGGAGCATTCCAGCGCGGTCCCTGTTCTCGGCCATTCGAGTAGTCCCCCAGCGTCGCGGGAACCAGACAGCAGTCCCCGAGTCGGGGATGCCCTCGGCAACCATGGCCCTCGCAGCGTCGAGCCTCGCGTTGCCCGGCTGATGCGCCAGGAAGGCATACGAGCCACGCCGGGGAAGACAGGGCGGGCCCCCACCCCGTCGAATTGAGCTTTCCCCCATTGGTAGGACAGGTTTTCATCCGAATTAAGCTAAATGGATCCTTTCCCTCATTCCTCCTTTCTTTTCAGAGTTCCCCTGGCTCCCCTTTCCCAAGGAGCAGATCGCGCGACCAGCCAATTCGTGGTTTGGGCGCTGGGGTGCTTCAAAACTTCGCTCCAGGATCGGTTATACGGAGCGATCGCTCGCCGGTCCATCCCCCAGTACCACCCGGTCACACCCGAAATGCACCTTCGCTGAAGTCCATCAGCTCGGCTCTGGTGACGACGTCCAGTATTGTAGAACGCAAAATACCGATGCAATCCGCTCCAGGCCTCCACGCCCATAGGCGTAGTCACGCAGGTAGATCTCCTAGTATTGCACGCTCCGCCACGGCCGCTCCACAAAGATGTTGTCCAGCGCCTGCTCTACAGCTTCCAGGCAGAACTGCGCCTTGAGCGTGTTCGACAACGCCCAGGCAGCACGGAGCGTGCTATACTAATTTCAGCACGGCCACCAGGTACAAGAATCCGCGCCGCAGCGGCACATACGTGATGTCCGCAGCCCAGACGTGATTCGGCCGCGCCACCATCGGATCGCGCAGCAGATATGGATACGTCCGATGCGCCGGCTGCGGCCGGCTCGTGTGCGGACCCAGCAGCACCGCTTGCAATCCCACCACCCGCATCAGCCGCGCACCCGCTTGTGATTACCCCGTAGCCCAAGATTCGCAATCAATCCGTCATGCGCGTACCCCTAAAACGGCCGCTGCAAGGTACAGCTCATCGAACAGCCGCATCAATGCCAGATTCTCTGGCCGTTCCGGCACTGGCTCGTAGTCATAGGCCGAGCGCACCTTCTCCTCGCAGCGTATTCGCCCACTGCGGAAGAATCTCGCACAGCACCTCGCGTTCGCACCATTGCTGGAACCGTCGGTCCCCCGTCTTGTAGTTGGGATAGCCCTGCGGAAGCATTCGGCCATTGCGCGCCCATGTTCAGAATCATGGGCTTGCGCCCGGGGGCTCTCCGAGATGTGTTCCTGAGGAAAATGCTCCCGAATTCATTCCCCCTCGTCGTCGCGCAACCGCAGCATGCGGACCCATGATAGGAACTTTTTTCATCGGCTCAACCATTTTGAGAGTAGGTTGTCGTGCAGGTGGGCTGGAGGGCCGCAAGACCACGCTTATTACCCCGGCGAAGGTGGCCCATTCCAAACAGCTGACAACGTTGCTCTGGTCAGTTGTAAGACCTTTTTCAGTTCATCGGCAATCAGGCGATGCCCCCTTTCGTTCCAATGAACACCATCCTCATAGTAGAGTCGCACACCGTGCTCCTGCTCATAGGCCGACATCTCTGGATAAAGATCCAACACCGGTAACGGGCTGTCTGCCAAATAACCGCGTTCACTCACGTCTTTTGAAGCATGCACAATTAACCCCTTTGCGCCAACATCATCAAGTTTGATCTTAAGTTGTTTTAGGATCTTCTTAAAAAGTCGAATGCTGGTTGCAGAAAAGACCTCACGGCTCAACTCAGCCGACTTGCTCTTCGTGGTTTTTCGTTTGAGAGCATAATACTTTTCGTTGAAGTAGTTATACGCATAACTATGCCACCCCAGCCATTCTCGAAACGGGAGGGGCAGCGAGTTGTCATAAAAATCCTCGGCTTTGGGTCCAATCGGTTTGACGGGCACATTCACAAGGCGAAGCTCATCCCGCTCTGACAAGATGAACTGAGGTTTGGCCTTTCCATTGAAAAATGGATGCTGAATTTCTTCAAAATCATTGGGCGTAACTTGAACGATCACCAGATCGGGCTGATAGGCTATTCCTTCTTCGACAAAGCGCAGATATTCCTGGTCCGTACCGTACCCACTCAGCGAGAGATTCACCACCTCCACACGCTCCAGCTCCTGCTCAAGGAGGGCGGCAAAGTATTTCCCCTCCGCGACGCCCCAGCCAAAGCCGTTTGAATCACCCAAGAGGACGACGCGATAGACCCCTGGCGGTTTGACTTGATCGTGGACGACACCCCGTATCCCTCTGTCGTTGATGTGATACGTCACGTCAAAACCGAGACTCTCATTTTTGTGCCGCTTAACCGCTCCTGGTTTGGCCTTCCAGCCGACGTGTTCATCATATTGCATGTAAGATGACACGCCCAGCAAATCCGCCAGTATCCGGGCGCCAGCCTCCACACCCATCAGCGCGATCATGAGCCCCATCACCAAAGCAAGAAGATTTTTCCCCATTTTTCAATTCACCATGTGGGCAAACAACCCAGATGCAGCATCTCCTATTTCCGATCACGCCAACAGCGGGAAGGATGAGACAGCGTCGATTGCAATGGAATGTCATCGCCGCGTTGGGTCTCCGATGCCTGAACACACCGAACCCCTCGCGGCATACCGTGCAAGAGGAAAATTGCTATAACCTGTTCACTCCCGCGCAGCCTGGGCGATGGGCTCTGCACCGACATCTTCTCCGGAGACGGACTTCACCTCATATGCTGTCCGCCAGATTGGTCCCCAGACCTCCAAGACTTTCTCCGCTGCAAGCCGATTGGCGAAAGGGCTCATGTGAGCGTCAAATCTGTTGACCCAGAGGTCGCCGACTTTCGACGAGTCAGTCAAGTACGGCATGAACACCGGCAGCAAATCGAGACAGGTGACGTTCGCCTCTGCACAAATCGACAGGACACGCTGGTGAAGATATAGAAAAGGGTAGTGTCCCGTCCGGATTGGACTCAGATCAGGCACCAGGATGACACCCATTGGCACACCATAATCCCGGCATTTATTGAAGAACTCGCGCAGGGCCTTTTCCGCCTCTTGGGCCTCAAGACTATGGGGGTTGCCGACCCGGCCGAACAAATCAGCTGCATAGCTCCTTCCAAAGCGACTCCTGAGTCTATGCACACTATCGACGACCAAGAAATACAACACCGAGTGATTTAACAGGAACTGTTTGACCTGATTCGTGAAGGTACGAACGTTTGGGCTCCCTTGAGAGGGACCGTTATTTTCCACATCATTCACATACCATTGCAGCAGCACAAAATCAGGCCGGCGTGGCAACACATCTTTTTGGAGAATAGTCACTTCTTCGGTGGTATTCGCTCCGGGCTTGCCGAAGTTGAGCACTTCTATCCGACGAGAGAAAGGAAGAGGGGGGAAAGAGCGTTCCAGCAGGTTTGATAAACGATCCTCTTCATCAATACCCTGCCCGAATGTGAACGAATCACCGATTATCGCGACACGATAGACACGGTTATCTTTGTGACCGTTTATTTCTCTCTCACGATAGAGCCGTTGATTCAGCGAGACATGAGCAGCCTTCCATTTAAAGGCGAAGTAACTACGGTTATCATGAGTCGTCGTGATGTCTGCTAAATATGCGCGCATACACAGCTCCGCCGCCACGAGGGCAACCAACGTAGTCACTCCAGCAACGGATAGGTTTTTCAACATCGTTCTACTCATGTGCTCGGTTATCCAAGATCAGGTCTTGCCTTAACCATGCCTGAGAGCGAGATGCCACGGTCACGGTCAATGTTCGCCCGCATGGGCACGATAGACATTGCAAAGGGTCCGCTATTGTCCGACCAATGACCTTCACGACACGAAGACCACGGTTCGCCTCAGATAACGAGTGTGAGTCCACGGACGGTGGAGTGGAGCATTTGAAGTGACGCGCGTTCAAAAGCGACGGGCGCAGGAGCGGTCGCTCGAATGAACAGCCGATTGATATCTCTCGAAGAATGTAGTTCTTGAAGAGCGTCGTCGCAAACCCCTATCGTGATCGACTCTGGTTGGCTCGCAAGCAATGAAATCATCAACGCTCTGTCATCTCGTCATACACCGCATCATCTTAAGATGAAACAGTTTCCAAGGGCATCGGAGCACCCAGCAAATCGAGCGAATAGTTGCCCTTCACGTCAGTCACTTCATAACGGCAATCTTCAAAAAATCGCCGTACATCTGAAATCGATCCGCCAAAACGAGAGAGGTGATTTACCTCGATCAAAATTTTTGGACGAAACTTCTCGATCGTGCGGCGGCTTCCTTTTAAGACCTCAAAATCACTTCCCTCTGCGTCGATCTTAATGAAATCGACGCGGGCAAGCTTTTTCTGATCCGCGAATTCGTCCAACGTCGTAACGGAAACGAATCGAGCATCGGCTGTATTGTCCAAACAGAGGTGCGACTTGCCCGAATCCCAATCTTGCTCAACGGCCATCCTCTCGCTGTCGGTTCGCCTACGTCAGCCGCTGACCGTGCTCCCGTAGTCCAAATGCAGCCTGGGCCGTGGATTTCATGAGTGACCCCTTCTATGGAAGGCGACGATTTCGCACCTTGAACATTCTTAATAAAGGCATTCGAGAAAACCTCGCGATCGAGATTGATACATCGCTGCCGGCTGAGCATGGCTTTCGTGTCTTGGAACAGGTGGAGGCCTGGCGTGGACGACCGCAAGCCATTCGGCTTAATAATGGCTCCGAACTCATCGCGGAGGCGTTATGACCTTGTGTGCAGATTCAGGATCGAACTGCGGTACCTCCAGCCTGGCAAGCCGGATCAGAATGCATTTATCGAACGATTCCATCTCACCTCTATGTTTAGGTCGCGGGAGCAGGTGCAGCAGATCGATGCAGACCGGCTACAGCGTGACAACGAAGAGCGGCCCTATGACGCGTTGGCCGACCTTCCTACCAGCGACGGACCAGGCCCGGTTGAAAGCCAACAGTTCACCTTTGATCGTGTCTCGTTAACCGGGGAGCTTACGGTTTGACGGTTATTCCTGCTTCCACCTCCCGCAAGACTCTAATAATCTGCTTCTCTAAAGAGGGGGGATGACGCCGCCTGGTGTATAGCAAATTGGGGGAAGATTACTCCTTATCTGCAATGAAGAATCAGGAAGGATCCAGCCTTTACAGGCGAGGTTCTTCTTTACCTTTACTGCCTGTCCCCTCTAGAGAGAGCCACAAGAAATCTGTTCCATAAAAACAATATTTCAAGCCTCACTGTCTCTCTAAAAGTCATTTGACCTCTCCATCCTGGCTGCTCCCTCAAATAATCAAGTATCTCCGAAGCCGGAGCAAACCAGCCATCGCGTGATGCTAACGCTTTTAATCGGGCTTCAAATCTTGGGTCAACTGCGTCATCATGGTGTTTGTCATCCACATTGAATCCGCCTGCTCCTAAATGAGCATAGACCAGACAGACACCCCCCTCTTTCTCAAGCCGATTCAAATTCTCCTCGCTTAACAATGTGTCGAAACGATCTGCTCCATCCCCATCAGCAGTCGGAAACCAGTAATTGACATATGGCTTATCGGGCAAGTGATACGGCAAGACCGGATTGATTGCCAGGAGATTAACATCGCCATAGGTAAACTGATTGACGTAACGAATATGCTGTTTTCCTATATCTGCCCAGAAATATGGCGATGTGGGATCCTCTCCTCTAAAATCGTACTCGACAAGCATGCCATAAATCCATTGGAACGGCGGAAAAGACCATCTGTTTGCCCCCCAATAGAGATTGTCCTTGTTATAGGAGTGATTTACATGCAGTGTTGGATAATGCCCCAATACCCTTTTGAATTCTTCTATGCCGTTTGCTATATCCTCGCGCGTACTACTTCCCCCCCGGACTCCATGTAACGCAATTTCAAATCCCTTATTTTGTAAGTCGAGTATGAAGTCACGGTAGGCTGAGTCCCTCAAAGTATCACCATGGTTTGGTGAATGAGAAAGATCGTTGGACGCTAACACCCAAATGGTCTTTGTCGTGCGAAACCCATATTGATACAGAAGATCATAGAGAGGTTTAATGCGCTCCAATTTTGTCAAGTCAGTATCATCGACGATTGAAAACGCAAATTTTTTCCCACCAGGAAACGTAACACTCCACGGCTCAGGAGGATATAAAAAGTAGGCGAGCGCCCCCCCCGTAGCTATCACAAGAAAGAAAGCAATCCTGAGCGCTTTGAGGAGCTTATGGGAAGTGGATTTTTTCATTACGATCACTTATCAAGAGAAAGCTCCCTTGATATCAGAAATTCCGCAACGCGTCTGCTCCCAGAAGGATTAAGATGACCATCATATGCGTAATAATAACTTTGAGGACTGTCGGTAAAAAGATGCGCAGTGGAAATAACAGCCTTCGGAGAAACTTGATTGAGCATTGCCAGCGTTTCGCCATATGTCCCCCGGATGATATCCTGCACCGGAACGATGAGATAGATTGTGTAGTCAAAACCTTTTTGTCTACTCAACTCGTCTAACTGAGCCAGATATTCCTTCGTTGCCATTAAGGCAACGGCAAATCGCTCTTCTCCGGGGTCAGCAACAACCACGCTTTTTAGAAATGGCCCCCAGTAAAATTTTGCCAGACGAACTAACATTGACTTATCCAAGATGTACGCTTGCAGTTCGATCAATTGCTCAATGACGCCACCAGAAAAGGTCACCGTGTGTTTTTGAAATTCACCAGCCTCACCAGCACCGACGTGACCTCCATGTTGTCTCATATACGTGTTATAGTTATCGACAAAATCATTGCCCGCTGAAAAACTTCCACTCATTCCGAAAAAAAACAGTTTGACCTCTTTGGGCTTCCAGCTCCATTGGGTGATAAATTGTCTTAGCCGTTCAATCTGCTGCCATGTCCCACTACCAGGCTTGCCTAGATTCACACATTCAAGCCGCAGTGTCTGACAATAGATACTCACGAACGTTTCATCGTCACGAAGTCCGAACCCATAGGTAAACGAGTCTCCGACGAAAATCACGTCCGGATTTCCATCTGTGCCAGGCACACGATGGCCCTTGTCGGTGATCGTGGTGACGGCGTCGTACTCGTTAGAAACCTGTCGATACACGCTTCCCGGTTCGAACCAGTCTTTAATCGGCCTGCCGTCAAGGGTGATGTTGTCACGTCCGTCGGAAATCGGAAAGAACATCCAAGCCGCCACCTCGGCAAGGCTCAGAGCAAACAAGACAGAAATGACGATCAAGAGAAAACGCAGCGCCCACTCCCTGGCAACAGACCATCTCAGCATGGCGGATTCCACCATTTTCTAATTTCAACCAGTGGCGTTTAGAACAGCGTATAGATAAACGGCGCGACAGCCGATCCCTGTGTCAGGACGATCAACGATCCTAAAAACAGCAACACCACAATGATGGGCAACAGCCAAAACTTTTTCCGCTCCCGCATAAAATTCCACAATTCCGCAAAAAATTCGCCCATGGGCTTGTCCTCCGCTTGGTTAGAATTGGTTTTTAAGATGCGTGGCGGGACGGGATGGTTTAGGCACGCGATAGGTGTCTTGCTGTGGCTCGAAGGCAATACGCAAGGGATCATGCCCTATCGCACGCCGAATCAACCCTAAGGGTGTCAGGAGCCCGTAGAACACAATCCCCAGGATAATCCGTGTATTCACCCACCCCAGCACATGGCCGATCGCCATCCATCCCCTGTAGGGCAGGGCCAGACTGCTGGGCGCCAGAGCGCCCAACCCCATCAAGAGACCGCCAAGCCCCAATGCCCACCCACGAACAGGCTGCCCCGAGACGACCGGCCACGCGCCGATCGCCACAAAAATGCCGCCCACCAGCAGGCCAAAACTTCTGAGCTGCTTAGCTACTGTCTTCTCCTTCATACCGTGCATACCGTGCCCTCTTTTTGATTTTTTCTAATCAAGCTCAAATTCCTTTTTCCAATCCGTATCTTTTTCCAACGGTTTCTGCTCCGACTTCACCAATACGCAGTTTTCCAGTACCAAGAGGTCCATCTCCGTCCGCATAAAACAGCGATAGGCATCTTGTGGGGAACCAACAATGGGCTCACCTCGCACATTGAACGAGGTATTCACGAGCACGGCGCAACCAGTAAGTTTTTCAAATGCGGTGAGCAACGCATAGTACCGAGGATTGGTATCCACGTGCACGGTTTGAATCCGCGCCGAATAATCTAGATGAGTCACCGCCGGAATATCAGACCGCGGCACATTGAGCAGGTCGATCCCCCACAAGTCGCCATGTGCGGCCGACTTGGGGAGCCGCCGCTGTTCTTTCACCGGAGCCACTAGTAACATGTAGGGGCTATCAGTGTTCATCTCAAAGTAATCCGAAACTCGCTCCCGCAAAACTGATGGCGCAAAGGGCCTGAACGACTCACGATATTTTATTTTCAGGTTCATAACGGATTGCATGGTTGGGTTCCTGGCATCCCCTAGGATGCTCCGCCCGCCCAATGCCCGAGGCCCAAATTCCATCCGTCCCTGAAACCAGCCGACCACCTTTCCCGCCGCCAATTCCCGCGCGACGGCTTCCATCAGCACGTCATCATCAAAACGTCGATAGGGAATCCCCTCTTTTTGAAGATATCGCTCGATTTCCTCATTGGTAAATCGAGGTCCCAGATAACTGCCGTGCATCTTGTCCGTCTTCCCATCACTGATCCGAGGTTTGCCTTCAAATTGATACCAGGTCGTCAGTGCCGCACCAACCGCCCCACCGGCATCGCCAGCGGCAGGTTGAATCCAGAGCCCTTTGAAAGGTCCTTCTCGCAAGATGCGGCCGTTGCCGACGCAGTTGAGCGCCACCCCGCCGGCCAGACACAAATTGTCTACGCCTGTCTCCCGATGAAGGGTGCGAGACAACCGCAACATCACCTCCTCGGTGACTTCTTGAATGGAGCGAGCCAAATCCATTTCCCGCTGCGTCAACTGACTCTCAGGTTTTCGCGGCGGACCGCCGAAGATGTCATCGAACTTTTGATTAGTCATCGTAAGTCCCGTGCAGTAGTCGAAATACTGCATGTTCATCCGGAAGGTCCCGTCCGGCTTCAGATCCATCAAATGGTCGTAAATCGCCTTGACGTACTTGGGCTCCCCATACGGCGCCAGCCCCATCACCTTATACTCACCGGAGTTCACCTTAAAGCCCGTGTAATACGTAAAGGCCGAATAGAGCAGACCGAGCGAGTGTGGAAAGGGGATCTCCCACAAAGGAGTCAAACGATTGCCTTCACCCAGCCAGGCCGACGTCGTCGCCCATTCCCCCACACCGTCCATACACAAAACCACTGCTTTCTCAAAGGGCGACGGAAAGAACGCCGAGGCCGCGTGCGATTCATGATGCTCGGAGAAGAGCAACGGAGGAAGCTCGGCCTTCGCCAAACCCTCTTCATGAACCAGCAACTCCTTTTGCAACAAACTCTTGAGAAACAGCTTCTCTTTGAGCCACACGGGCATCGACGAAAGAAACGACTGAATCCCTCTGGGAGCAAAGGCCAAATAGGTCTCCAGCAGCCGCTCGAATTTCACGAGCGGCTTGTCATAAAACGTCACCGCCCGCACCTGACGCAACGTGATCCCGGCCTCTCTCAAGCAATAGTCCAGTGCTTTATGTGGAAACCCTGGATCGTGTTTCTTTCGCGTAAACCGCTCTTCCTGCGCAGCCGCGACGATCTCACCATCCCGCACCAAACAGGCAGCACTATCGTGGTAATAGGCCGAGAGGCCGAGAATGTATTTATGAGATTCCATGATTCATGCTCCTCATCGTTTCCTAAACCAGTTCGGTAATGCCGTAATTTTCTGATTTTCAAGTAGGTTACGGTTCACAACTGTAACACATGTTTGTTCTTACACAAGTTCACGCGCAAAGTAAAAGAGACATCAACTTCTATGGTCAAGCCTTCTCGTACCCCTTTATCAAGCCAATTGAGAGTCCGGAATCGCCTCTCGCTCTAGAGCGTATCTCTCAGGAAATCAACAGGCGGCCAGGTTCAAGCTGAACCGACAATACACTCACCCGATCACGTGTGGTTAGAGGGCTTCCCATCGAGCAACCATCTTGTAGTAGTGGAAACCGCTTCACATCTGACCGCACGGTAAGCCGCTGAACCAGAGACCTCGCATGATCACGAGATACATCACGACCTCCCACTGTTCAGTATGTCTTAGAGGTGTTTGCGATGATGCCCTTAACGGCCGCATTCGCCACGAGAGGTCGGCGTACATGCTTTTGAACCGGTTGTGCTCGAACTCCCGAGGCACTTCACATACGAAACCGCCAATCCGCTATGCTTGGTTTTTTGTTTGTCGTGCGTGGCAGGGCTAGTGCCGTCCTGCCGCCAGACATCGTTGACGGGGCAGCTGGCATCGGCCTCTTTCAGAATCCTCACAATCTGCGTGGGGTGAACTTCGACTGGTGCATGAGAACACTCTGGCTAAGATGGCTATTGTGCCAGAAAGTTCTCCTTGGGAGCATCGACTTGGCGAGAGAACTTACATAAGGATCTCGCTCTTAAGCACATCACGTGCAAAAGACAAAGATGCTACTGGTGTTAAATGGCCATAATCATAACTCGTAATTCCTTCTCGAACATCGCTTCCCAAATACACGCGGCAGCCATCCGGACCGCAAAAGTAGTCGACCAGACTTATGTATTTCACATTACTGGTGTTGATGAACTGCTCCTTAATAGTTTTATCTTGAATCAATATCTTTTGATCTAAACCAACTTTTGTATAAAGAGGAATGTTATTCCATAATCGAAATGCCACAATGACCGGCAGCCCCCCCTCTCTCCAATGAGGACTTGGCCCCACAAATATCACCTTCTTTACCCCATGTCCTATCAATGCATCAGCGATTTGATTCATTACAGCTGCATTATGACTTTTTTCTTGACCGACAAGAACCACTTCTGGCTTCGCTTCCATGATGGTTTGGATCGCGAGCTGATTGGAATTATCACAATAGTCTGTACTTTCCGCGTCGAATAAAAGGCTGGGTTTGCATCCGGAACTCGCAATTTGCAGTATTTGCCACGTGGAAGGAAGAACTTCTTTCAACCCAAAATAGAACTGCTGAGCATGACTATCTCCCCATATAAGAATAGCGTTAGGCCATTTTTCCTTATCTCTAGTAAAGCAGTGAGGAGAGATCTCTCTTTTTAATCTCGTTTCATTGCCGGCCCATGCTCTGGGAATGTCATATAAATCACACTCTATCCGGTAATTTGCATACCAGTTCTCACGCTTTGCATATTTCCAATCAGGAAATCTGTTATCGAAGTGGTCAAGAAACGCGATTTGCTGGTGACTGTACCGCCATTGATGGCCGCTGGTGAAATGGCCGAGCAACCCTAAAATTAACAAAAAACAACTTCCTCCCAGAGAACAAAGAAAGACGGCCTTGCGAGAAAAGTTATCTCTGACTCGACATGGCACTTCAACGTATTTCCAGCTAAAGTACGCCAGTGCAAAAGACAGTACAACCACAACTACGAGCAATAGCGTATCAGGCAACTCACCAGTGGCCCCATATTTGACAAATGCGAGCAAAGGCTGATGCCACAAGTATGCGCTATAGCTAATCAATCCGATCCCGACCAATAGTCTACTTCCCAAAAGTTTCCCAACATTATTATCTCTTGTGGCACAAAGAAGAACCATCGACGTTCCTAAAGTAGGAAGGAGAGCATAGTGTGGGAAAGGCGTCTGTCTATCAAATGCAAAAATAGAAATTAAAATGAGGAGAACTCCTCCGCTCCCCACAATCTCAGTCAACCACCCTACCCTAACTCTAGCCGTACCAGTGTCTTGTACTAGGCAAGAAAGGCAAGCTCCGACCAATAGTTCCCATGCGCGCGTAGGAAGCAAATAAAACGCAGCACTTTGAGCAATCCGAACATTTTTTTCTGCTAATCCTATGCTTATGATTGAAACAACGGCAAATAGCGCAGCTATAAAACGCCTCTTCATCCTTGATAGAAATAGAAGGAAAA
>JANDJC010000016.1 GCA_024331045.1 Nitrospira sp. | reverse complement strand
CTCGATGAGTCTCAAGGACGCCTATCTCGAAAAAATGGAAGCGCAATTGCGGGAATGGGGCACGAAGATCGACGAGCTCAAGGCCAAGGCCGACAAGGCGGAGGCGAGCGCCAAGATCGAGTACCTCAAACAGGTCGATGCGCTCAAGGCCAAGCGGGATGCGGCGCAGGCGAAGCTCGGCGAGATCAAGGCCGCGAGCGAGGAAGCGTGGGAAGTTCTTAAAACCGGCGCCGAAAGCGCGTGGGGCGAATTCAAATCGGCCCTCGACGCGGCGGTGGCCAAATTCAAATAGGGCCACGAACCGCGCCGCCGGCGAAAAATCGTGGGCTCGCCGGCCCGCGTGTTGCTCAAGCCTGTCGGACCAGTCGGCCAGTCAGTCGGCCAATCGGGCTGTCAGATCGAGGGGGACTCGAAAAACCTGAGAGGCAGAAGGGAGGCGCCGGGATGATTCAGACTCTCGTGATTTTCGGGGCGTCGGGTGACTTGACGTCGAGGTTCTTGATGCCGGCCATCGTCCGCCTTCATGAAGAGGGAAAATTGCCGGAGGGGTTTCGGGTGCTGGGGATTGCGCAAGACGACTGGAACCAGGAGAAATTCAGGAGCCATCTCAAGGAGAAACTGGCGGCGTCCGGCACCGTCGGTGTCTCGGGCCTGCGGGAAACGATTCTTGGGAAAGTCGACTATTGTCGTGCCGATGTGACGAATCGTGACCAGCTCGCTCAAGCATTGAGCCTTGTGACCGGTCCGTTGGTGGCCTATCTCGCGTTGCCTCCGGCCTTGTTTGCCCCGTCCATCGAATCGCTGGTCGCGCTCAAGTTGCCCAAGGGGAGCAAGATCGTGCTCGAAAAACCCTTTGGGGAAAATCTCAAGTCCGCGCAATCGTTGAATCGCCTTCTCCATGAGTCGTTCCCCGAGCAGGACGTCTTCAGGCTCGATCATTTTCTGGGCAAACAGACGGTGCAGAACATCCTGGGGCTGCGGTTCGCCAATCGTATCTTCGAGCCTGTGTGGAGCACCCACCATATCGAGCGAGTCGAAATTATCTGGGATGAGACGATCACAGCGGCCGGCCGAGCCTCGTTCTACGATGCCACGGGCGCCCTCCGCGACATGATTCAAAATCACCTTTTGCAGTTGCTGGCGTTGGTCGCCATGGAGCCCTTGCACGCGTTGGACGAACGGACTTTGCGCGATCACAAGGTAGCGGTGCTGCGGGCCGTGCGACGGCTTGAACCGGACGAAGTGGGACGGCAGACGGTCCGGGGGCGCTACACGAAAGGGGTGATCGGCGGAAAGGAGATCCCTTCGTATGTGGAGGAGTCTGGTGTGCGGGCGGAGCGCTACACGGAAACCTTCGCTCAAGTCACGCTGGCGATCGACAATTGGCGGTGGGCCGGCGTTCCCTTCGTGCTTCGCACGGGAAAGGCTTTGGGCCGGGATCGCCGCGAGATCACCATTCATTTCAAGTCCGTTCCCCATTTGGCCTTCGGACAGGAGGCGCAGCCGGTTCCCAACAGGCTCTCGATCGAATTGAGCCCCGATCGCATCGCGCTCTCGGTCAACGTGAATGAACCGGGAGACCTTTGCAAGCTTGATTGCATCGAATTGGACAAACCGTTCCCCTCCGTGGGATTGCCGGCCTATGCCCGCCTGCTCGTCGATATCTTGGAGGGGGATCCGACCCTATCCATTCGCGACGACGAAGCGGAGGAGTCCTGGCGGATCGTCGAACCGATTCTGCAGGTCTGGCGGGAAGGCGGCGTACCGCTGATCGAATATGCGGCCGGCTCAGACGGCCCGGTTCGTCTTTAACAAAGCGCCGAAGCCCCTTGCGAGGAGGTTCGCAAGCCACGCGCTGTTCCTTCGGCCGTTTGCAAGGTGGTGCGGAACGAGCGTGCGTTGAGCGGAAAATTCATCGGGCGCCCATGCCGATTCCGCTCGCGAGCACAGCGATGCTCGGTTCCTGAGGGGGTGAAGACAGGAGGACATCATGGCCAAGACAAAACAGAATGGAGCGGAAGCGCAACGGCTGGTCGAGGAGGCGGAGCGGAAGCGGAACTGGAAACGGTGGGGGCCTTATCTGTCCGAGCGACAGTGGGGAACGGTCAGGGAAGACTATTCGGCAAACGGCACCTGTTGGGACTATTTTCCCCACGACCATGCCAGGAGCCGCGCGTACCGATGGGGAGAAGATGGGTTGCTGGGCATCTGCGATCGGCGCGCGAGGCTCTGTTTTGCCTTGGCCCTCTGGAACGGGAAGGATCCGATTCTCAAGGAGCGTCTGTTTGGCTTGGCGGGACCGGAAGGAAACCATGGCGAAGATGTGAAGGAATGGTACTTCTATCTCGATTCGACGCCGACCCATTCCTACCTGAAGGCCCTCTACAAGTATCCGCAGGCTGAGTTCCCCTATCGCCGGCTGGTGGAAGAAAACCGCCGGCGCGGCAAAGGCGATCGTGAATTCGAGCTGACCGACACGGGGATCTTTGACGACCACCGGTATTGGGACGTCTCTGCCGAATACGCCAAATCGTCTCCGGAGGATATCCTGATCCGCCTCACGATCATCAATCGCGGGCCTGACCAGGCCTCGTTGCATCTCTTGCCGACCCTTTGGTTTCGCAATACGTGGAGCTGGGGGCGGTCTGGCGACGAGTATGGACCCAAGCCTCACCTTTCGAAAATCGGCGAGACAACCTTGCTGGCCGAACACCATCGGCTGGGACGGTTTCGTTTCTCGGTAGAACCAGTGGCTGGCGACTCAATCCCACCATTGCTCTTTACCGAGAATGAAACGAACATGATGCGATTGTTCGGAGTGCCCAATCCTTCGCCCTATGTGAAGGATGCGTTTCACGACTATGTGGTCCACGGACGAACCGAGGCCGTGAATCCCAGCTTCACGGGAACGAAGGCCGCCGCTCTCTATCGGTTGGAGGTGCCGGCCGGGGGGGAGGCGGTCGTGCGGCTCCGGCTCTCGTCCGAGCAGGAGGCGCCCTCGTCGCCGTTCGGGCGACCGTTCGATCGGATTTTTGAAGATCGGCTCAAGGAGACCGACCAGTTCTATGAGACGGTCATTCCCCCTGAACTGTCGGATGATGAACGGCAGGTCGCCCGCCAGGCCTATGCGGGATTGCTCTGGACCAAACAGAGTTATTTCTATGTCGTCAAAGAGTGGCTGGACGGAGATCCCGCCTATCCGGCTCCGCCGCCGTCCCGCAAGAACGGCCGGAACAGCGATTGGATCCATCTCTACAACCGCGACGTGATTTCCATGCCGGACAAGTGGGAATTTCCCTGGTATGCGGTGTGGGATTCGGCATTTCATATGCTCCCGTTCGCTTCCGTCGATCCCTTCTTCGCCAAGTCGCAACTCCTGTTGTTTCTGCGCGAATGGTACATGCACCCGAACGGGGAAATGCCGGCCTATGAGTTCGCGTTTTCCGATACGAATCCGCCGGTCCATGCCTGGGCCTGCTGGCGTCTTTACAAGATCACCGGCAAACGGGGGGAGCGGGACCTGGTGTTTCTTGCCCGGGCGTTTCACAAGTTGCTCATCAATTTTACCTGGTGGGTCAATCGCAAGGATGTCCGAGGCAAGCACCTGTTCTCCGGAGGATTTCTGGGACTCGACAACATCGGAGTGTTCGATCGGTCGAAGCCGCTTCCGACCGGTGGGCACCTGGAACAGGCGGATGGCACGGCTTGGATGGCCTTTTACTGCCTCACGATGCTGGCGATGGCGCTGGAACTAGCTCAGCATGACCGGACCTATGAGGACGTCGCGAGCAAGTTCTTCGAACATTTTGTCGCCATCGCCGATGCGATGAATCATCTCGATGGGACCGGCTTATGGGATGAGCAAGACGGATTTTACTACGACCATCTCCATATCAATGGTGAAGCGGTTCCTCTGCGGGTGCGGTCGATGGTCGGCCTGTTGCCCCTCATCGCCGTCGAGGTCTTGGAACGGGAGTATCTTGACCGGCTGCCCGGCTTTACCAGACGGATGCAGTGGTTTCTTGAGAATCGGCGGGATCTCGCTACGCAGATCTCCTACCTGGAATCGCTCACGGACGGCTCCCATGAACGATTGCTCCTGGCCATTCCGACCAAGGAGCGATTGGAGCGGGTCTTGCGCTATGCCCTGGACGAACGGGAGTTCTTGTCGCCCTATGGGTTGCGATCACTTTCCCAAATTCATCGCGATCACCCCTACGTGTTCTCCGTGGAGGGAAACGAGTATCGCGTGGCTTATGTGTCAGGGGAATCAGACAACGATCTGTTCGGAGGCAATTCCAACTGGCGCGGACCTGTGTGGTTTCCGACCAACTACCTCCTGATCGAGGCGCTCGAACGATATCACCACTATTATGGAGACGGATTCCAAGTTGAATACCCGACCGGTTCGGGACAGAAACAGTCCCTGCGCGCGATCGCCCTGTCATTGGCCGCCCGCCTCGCCGGCATCTTTCTCCCAAACGATCAGGGCATGAGGCCCTGGCACGTCGAAGATCGCCGGTTTGCCGAGGATCCCCATTGGCGTTCGTTGACCCTGTTCCATGAGTACTTCGACGGCGATACGGGAAGGGGATGTGGAGCGAGTCACCAGACTGGATGGACGGCGCTGGTGACGAGGTTGCTCGGAGATTGCGCCCAAAGCCGACGAGAAGCGGGCGCGAAACGGAACGTCCGAGCGAGGCGCAGTGGAGGGCGGTGAGCGGCAACGTTCGAGAGGGGCTGAGGTGAAGTCGGAGGGGTCTCCCCTGGTGATCCTGATCATGGGTGTCTCTGGTTCCGGGAAAACGACGATCGGCCGGTTGCTGGCGGAGCAGATCGGATGGCATTTCGCCGACGCGGATGACTTTCACCCTGCCGACAATCGCGACAAGTTGGCCAGGGGGATTCCCTTGACCGATGAAGACCGACGGCCGTGGCTGGAGGACCTTCGCTCGGCTATCGCCTCATGGGTGGCACAAGGCAGGCCGACGGTCTTGGCCTGCTCGGCGCTCAAGACCGCCTATCGGAGTTATTTGGTGCAGGGCTGTGAGCATGAAGTTCGGTTGGTCTACCTCAAGGGAGATCGTGATCTGATCGCGCGGCGCCTGGCTGATCGAACCGATCACTTTATGCACAAGGACCTATTGGCCAGTCAGTTTGAAACATTGGAGGAGCCGGGCGATGCGCTGACGGTTGCTATCGACGAGTCGCCTGATCGGATCGTGGCCTCCATCAGATCTCACCCAGATCTCACCTTGGTCTGTGAGGAGGAAGAGAGACATGACAAGACGGGGTGAAAGGAGCGGACTTCCAAAGGGGAAGCATGGATCGTTCGTTCGATCGTTCGTTTGAAAACCAGGGTGCGGCTCCGTTGATCCAGCCGGTGGTGGAGCCCTTTCAGAAGTTCATCCATGCCGAGTCGGCAGGGGGCATCCTCCTGCTGATTTCCACGGTCATTGCCTTGGTCTGGGCCAACTCGCCCTGGTCGGAGAGCTATGCCGCCTTTCGGCGGCTGCCGGTGACGGTGGGGGTTGGCGACTTCGTGCTCACCGAACCGCTGGTCCTCTGGATCAACGACGGGCTGATGGCCATGTTTTTTTTCGTCATCGGCTTGGAGATCAAGCGCGAGGTATTGGTCGGGGAATTGTCCTCGCTGCGCCAAGCCTCGCTGCCCCTCGCCGCTGCGTTGGGCGGATCGGTTTTTCCGGCGGTGCTCTATGCCTCGTTCAACGCGGGGACGGACGGCGCAAAGGGGTGGGGCATTCCCATGGCCACGGATATCGCCTTTTCGTTGGGCATCCTCTCCCTGCTTGGCAAGGGCGTGCCGCTCTCGTTGAAGGTCTTTCTCGTGGCGCTCGCCATCGCCGACGATTTGTGCGCGGTCCTGATCATCGCCTTCTTTTACACGTCGACGATTTCGTGGGGGAGTCTGGCGATGGGAGGCGGGTTCTTGGCGCTCTTGATCGGCGCGAACATGGTGGGCGTCCGTCATCCCCTCGTGTACGGACTGTTGGGAATCGGCGGACTTTGGTTGGCGTTTCTCTTGTCCGGTGTCCATCCGACCATCGCCGGCGTGCTTGCGGCGTTCACGATCCCGGCGCGCACGACACTGTCAGGTGAAGAGTTCATCGCCAAGAGCCGTCGGTTGCTCGAAAAATTTCAAACGGTGATGGAGGCGAGCGGTTCTCCGCTGGCAAACCAAGCGGGGCACAAGGTCGTGTCCCGGCTGCGCGAGGTGGCCGGCGAGGCCGGCACGCCGCTGCAACGGTTGGAACAGGGGCTTCATCCCTGGGTGACGGCCGTGGTCCTCCCACTGTTCGCGCTGGCCAACGCGGGAGTATCGTTGGAAGGAGATCCCCTGATCACGTTGGGACATCCGGTCGCGCTCGGGATCATGGCCGGTCTGGTCATCGGCAAACCGGCCGGAATCTTGCTGGCCTCCTGGTCGACGATTCGCGCGGGAGCCGCGACGATGCCGTCGGACCTGACCTGGCGCCATCTCGCAGGGGTCGGGTTTCTGGCCGGGATCGGCTTCACGATGTCGCTGTTCATTGAAGGATTGGCCTTCGGGAAAACGCCGCTCGATGCGCCGGCGAAAGTGGGCATCCTGGCGGCATCGGCCGTGGCGGGATCGATCGGCTGGACGTTGCTCAGACGCCTTCGCCGGCTTGAAGGTTGATCGAGGTGGATTGCTGATCGAAGTGGATCGGAGAGACGGTGACCGGGATCGGTTGCCAAGGAGGACAAGACGATGCCGACGTTGCTGGTGGCCCTGCTGTTCGCGATCCTCATCGCTCTGTTTGCGCTGCAAAACACCGCGGTGGTCCATGTCCGGCTTCTTGCGTGGGATTATGAGACGTCGTTGGTGCTGATCATTCTCGGCTCGGCCACGGTCGGTTCCCTCTTGACGTTCATTGCGTCCCTGGGGCCGCGAATCAGGCGAGCCAGGGAAATCCGCCGTCTGGAGGAGACCGTCGAATCTCAGGGAGAGCGCATTCGCCAGCTGGAGGCGACTCTTGCGCAGTCGGCGGAGAGCGAGTTTCCAGGCTCGGCGCCGTGATCTCTTTCACCCCATGGTCACATCGATGGTTATATCGGCGGCGGCCAAGAAGTCGATCATTCCGGTTGTGTTCGCCGGATACGTTGTCTATGGTGCACATCAGGTCACCGCGTGTACGGTACCTGACATGAGTAACGAGGCGGCCGTATGACATCTCACCATCACCTCCCGGCGCACGAGGTCGTGCTTCTGCTGGAGACCGACGTCGCCAAGGGTTTGACGTCGAACGAAGCGGCGCGACGACTCGCGCGGTTTGGCCCCAACCTGTTGCCCAAGTTCAGGCGCCATGGGCCGTTGATCCGGTTTTTGTTTCAGTTCCATCACCCGCTCATTTACGTCCTGCTAGTGGCGACGGTCGTCACGATGTTGCTGGGCGAGTGGGTGGATGCCGCCGTGATCTTCGGCGTTGTGTTCGTGAATGCCATCGTGGGATTTGTCCAGGAATCGCGCGCGGAGGCGGCGTTGGATGCCCTTGCCTCGATGATGACGACGGAGGCCAAGGTCCGGCGGGATGGGCAGACGCTCCGCATTCCTTCCGAGGAGATCGTGCCGGGGGACGTCGTCTTGCTGGAGTCGGGCGACAAGGTTCCCGCGGATCTTCGTTTGACCAAGGTTCGTGAGCTTCGGATCGATGAATCGGCGCTGACCGGGGAATCCCTCCCCGTCGAGAAGGTCGATCACGTCTTGCCCTCCGAGACCGTGGTGAGCGATCGGAAGAACATGGCCTTTTCCGGCACCTTCGTGACCTATGGGCAAGGAACGGGGGTGGTCGTTTCGACCGGCGTGGAGACGGAACTGGGACGGATCCATCAGTTGATGGGCGAGACGACGCAACTGGACACGCCGCTGACTCAGAAATTGGCGTCTTTCAGCAAGGTGCTCACGGTAGCCATCCTCGGCCTGGCCGCTCTCACCTTCCTGCTGGGCCTCTGGCGGGGGCAGGAGGCCAAGGACATTTTCATGGCGGCGGTGGCGCTTGCGGTGGGTGCGATTCCCGAAGGGTTGCCGGCCGCGGTCACGATCACATTGGCGATCGGGGTGAGTCGAATGGCGAAACGCAACGCCATCATCCGCAAATTGCCGGCGGTTGAGACCTTGGGCAGCACCACCGTCATTTGTTCGGATAAGACCGGCACGTTGACGAAAAATGAGATGACGGTCCAGGCTCTCTGGGTCGGCCAGCGGTCGTTCGAGGTCGATGGTGCCGGCTATGAGCCGGTTGGTGAGATACGGGAGGAAGGCAGTCGTCAGTTGTCGGCGCTCCCCGCCGGTGTGATCGAGCTGTTGACGGCTGGGATCCTCTGTAACGACGCGCAACATGTGGAACGGGACGGGCGGTGGACAATCATCGGCGATCCGACGGAAGGGGCTCTCCTGGTGGCGGCCAGGAAGGCTGGTCTCGATCCCGCGCAGCTCAACGAGTCTATGCCTCGCCTCGACGCGATCCCGTTTGAATCGGAGCGGCAATTCATGGCGACGCTCCATCGCGCGGAAGCGCCGGAGACGAGAGGAGCAAAATCGGTGATCTATCTCAAGGGGGCGGTGGAAAAACTGATCCCGCTGTGCGACCGCCTGCTGGAGCTTGATGGCGCAGAACGGCCGTTCGATCCTTCGGCCGTCCTTGATCAGGTCGAACGGTTCGCCGCTCGGGGGCTGCGCGTCCTGGCCTTTGCCCGCAAGGCGATGCCGGCGGCCGTGTCGCTGACGGAACAAGAGGTGAAAGGAGGTCTGACCCTGTTGGGGCTCCAGGCCATGATCGATCCGCCCAGGCCGGAAGCCATCGCGGCGGTGCGGGCCTGCCAGCAGGCCGGCATCGCCGTCAAGATGATCACCGGCGACCATGCCGTCACGGCGAGGGCCATCGCGGCGCAAATTGGACTAGACGGCCGCAAAGGTTCGGATGGGAGAGAATTGATCGTGATGACCGGCCAAGAATTGGCCGCGACCCCGCAAGAACAACTCGTTGAAGCGGCTGAACGCACGGCCGTCTTTGCGCGGGTGTCGCCGGAGCAAAAACTGCGATTAGTGGAGGCGTTGCAGGCACGGTCACATGTGGTTGCCATGACCGGCGACGGGGTCAACGACGCTCCGGCGCTGAAACAGGCAAACATCGGCGTAGCGATGGGACGAGGCGGCACTGAAGTGGCGAAGGAGGCCGCGGACATGGTGCTGACCGACGACAATTTTGCGTCGATCGAAGCGGCGGTGGAGGAAGGCCGGTGTGTCTTCGACAACTTGACCAAGTTCATCGTCTGGACCCTGCCGACCAACATGGGAGAGGGGTTGGTCTTGCTGGCGGCGATCGCGCTCGGGACCGTGCTGCCGATCCTGCCTGTCCAGATTCTATGGATCAACATGACGACGGCGGTGGCGCTCGGCTTGATGTTGGCCTTCGAGCCCAAGGAGCCGGGCATTATGACAAGACCTCCTCGCGACCCCAATCAGCCGATTTTGACGGGAGTCCTGATCGAACGGATCTTTATGGTGTCGTTCCTGATGTTGGCCGGCGCCTATGGGGTGTTTCTCTGGGAACTTGATCGGACCGAGTCAATCATGGCGGCCCGCACGGCGGCGGTGAATGTGTTCGTGATGGTGGAATTGTTTTATCTCTTCAATTGCCGGTCATTGGAGCACAGTATGTTTTACGTCGGCGTGTTCAGCAATCCATGGATTTGGGTGGGCGTCACCACCATGACCATTTTGCAACTGCTGTTGACCTATGTGCCGGTGATGAACCGCCTGTTTCACACGGTTCCGATCGACGGAACCGCTTGGGTGTTGGTGCTTGCGGTGGCCCTCATCGGCTATGCCGTGGTGGAAGTCGAGACCTGGTTGCGTAAACAGTGGAAAAAGTATGGCCATGTTGGCCAAAGCGGAGGGGACGCGCCTATCCCGAATCGATAGGAAGGTAGCGATGGAGGCCCATTTGTGTCTACGAAGTGCCGCGATGCCTCGTACGGGGCGCTCTGGCGGGTGATGCAGTTTCTGGAAAGAAAGGAGTGAATAAAAGATATGGATCCAATGGTGGTGTTGGGAATCCTGGCTTTTGTGATCGGATTTGCCGGCATGTTGGTTTTAAAAAAAGGGAAGCGCAAAAAGGATTCGTGAGGGACATCTCGTTTCGGTTCCGCGTGGACGATCCTTCCACTCGTCTTGGCTGCATCAGATTCGTGTGCTTCGTGAATCCTCAGACGCGGCGGTCTTGAGCGGCGAACGTGAAGTGGCACGAGGTCGTGGGTGTTGGCCCCTTCGATGGGGGAGGTGAAAGGCGAGCAATGATCGGGAAGGGTGGAGGAACGCGTCTGTCGTGCACACAGGGTGTGGGTGAAGAAGGAAAGAACGTGTTGCAGAAGAAACGTATTCGTAAAGCCTGGCGTTGGAATTAGATCTAACACCTGTGCAGGGTCGTGGCAGTCAGGATTCTGTGTCACACCGACTGGTGGTGCAAGGCCGAGGAAGTGAGGCCGGAGCTACTGGCCAGGATTATCCGGTCGCCGGCGCACGTCGGCTTTCTCGTCTCTCTCCATTGAATCGACCGGTGGGCCGACTGAACCACATTCCACTCCGTCGCGAGCGGTTGCCGATGCCGCACAAACCATTGAACGGGTGTCAGGTGAAGGGAAAGGCTCCCGCATCCCGGAGCCGATGGTGTTCGATCTCGTCCGTCCCCTCGGTGCCAAGCGGGGTGAGGTGGAGGTCAACAGTTTGGGGATGATTCCGCTCTCGCGCAAAATCGGGAAGGTGGACGGGGCGACCGATCCGCTGGGGCTGGTGCGGCGCAGTCTGGACCGACAGGGAGTGGAGTGGGCGCCGGAAATCGAATATGTCCTGATGGACGGGCTCGTCGTTGAATTCGAACTGCCGATGGAAACCCTGTCAGTGGAAGCGTATAAGGTGGCCGCCCAGGCGACCTTCGGGACTCTCTTCCATTACCGATTCATTCACGGGGCGCAAGTCATCGCCCAGTACAATACCGATCCTCGTTTCTGGACCACGGCGTGGCTGGACCTGGCCGGGGTTCGGTTCGACAAGAGGTAGAGCGTGTGTGGCATGGTGGCCCTCGGTTTGAATTTGATCAGGGAACGGAGTAGTGGGTTCCGGAAGGAGCTCCTCGGCCATAAGTTCTGCATGGCTGGTGGTGCCACACGCTCATTACGAAGAAACTTCCACTGCAATGGTCCAGGCGGGGATCGGTGTGCGGGGCACCAGCGACTTGACGATCCCGATCATAGGCGTTCGCCTCTTACGCGAATTCTACCCCGATCGTGTCTTGCCGCCGTGGGTGGCGGTTGCGAAGTCGCCGAACAGACATAAGAGTGCGAGAAGGGGAGGGGCGCTCGTTGGTGTCGAGATCGGTGTCAGGCCCTCAGAAAAACATGTGAATTTCAAAGGGAAAATGTGCTATCGAAAGGGGGGCTGTCGATACGAACGGAATATCAAACCACAGAGGGAGGCTATGGATCGGGGAAGGGCGAGGTCAGGGGGGGCGATCGTCATGATTGGGATGGTCGTCTTGTTGGGAGGAACAGCCTTTGCGGAACAGGACACCAAACACGACGAGAAACAGCTTCAGCCGGTTCGTGATTGTCGGTTCGGTCAAAGCGACAACCGGGCAACCAGTGAGGCCTTCCCTTCCGATGACGTCTTCCGCCCGCTCATGGCCGATCCGAAACAGCCGCAGTTTTTCGCGGTCTGGCAACATTTTCGCCCCCGCAACGGCGGATCGTCCTTCAATTGGGGCTCAGTGGCCATCGGAGAGAACTTTGGCTTTTACACGAAGCGGCAGGGATGCGACGGTTGGCAAGTGGGGCTGTTGACGGGCGTGTTCGCTCAGTTCAATTTGGACCAGAAGAACGCCGAGTTGATCAACGCCGATTTCAACGTCGGTATTCCTCTGTCCTGGCGATCGGGGAATTGGTCGGCACGGCTCCGGTATTATCATCAGAGCAGCCACATCGGCGATGAATTTTTGGAAAGGAATCAAGGAACGGGTTTTCGGCGGCTGACCATTTCCTTTGAGGAAGTGGACGGCATTCTGTCGTATGATTACCGGTGGCTGCGCCTGTACGGAGGAGGCGGCGTTCTGGTGCATCGTGAGCCGGATACGGTGGATCGGTTGCGGCTCCAATGGGGATTCGAGGCGCGGGCCTCCTCGTTGGCGATGCCGGGGCCATTCATGTTTCTGAACCGCTTGGTGGTGACGCCTCTCTTGTCGGCTGATTTTAAATCATTGGAGCAGCATGGCTGGCTTATCGATACCAGTGTGCTGGGCGGATTCGAATGGTCTCGACCGGATTCGCAACGGCGGTTTCGAATCATGGCCGCCTACTATTACGGCCACAATCCCTATGGGCAGTTTTTTATCAATCAGAAGATCGAAGCGATTGGTGTAGGGGCCTACTTCATTTTCTAATGGTGGACTCGGAGGATACAACCGATGAAACCGACGGGAGGAATGCCGCCGATGAATAACAAGGTCTCCTTCTCCATTTGGTACATCTTCCTCGCCATCATGGCGGTGGTGTTGGTCCATGACCTCATCGTCGCCATGGGGAAAGTCGAGGAGGTTCCGTACAGCCAGTTCAAAAAATGGGTGGCAGATGGCAAGGTCGCGGAAGTAGCCGTGAGCAGCCACGTCCTCACAGGAAAGCTCAAGCCGGAGGGCGAGGACAAAGTTGGACAATTGTTCACCACCGTGCGCGTTGAAGATCCTGATTTGGTCCGTGAACTCAATGCCCATGGGGTCGTGTTTGCTGGCGTGATTGAAACCACCTTCTGGCGTGATCTTTTGTCCTGGATTGTGCCGGTCGCGCTGTTTGTCGGCATCTGGATGTTCATCCTTCGCCGAATGGGACAGGCTCAGGGCGGGTTCATGCAGGTGGGGCAGTCCAAGGCGAAGATCTATATGGAGAAGGACATCAAGGTCCGGTTCTCCGATGTCGCCGGCGTGGACGAGGCGAAAGAGGAGCTGCGCGAAGTGATCGAGTTCCTCAAAACGCCGGAGAAGTTTACGAAGCTGGGTGGAAAAATCCCCAAAGGCATTTTGCTGGTTGGCCCGCCGGGAACGGGGAAAACCTTGCTGGCCAAGGCAGTGGCGGGAGAAGCGGGCGTGCCATTTTTCAGTATCAGCGGCTCGGAATTCGTCGAAATGTTTGTCGGCGTCGGTGCCGCTCGCGTACGGGATCTCTTCGAGCAGGCCAAGACGAAAGCACCCTGCATCATTTTTATCGATGAGCTTGATGCGCTGGGGAAGGCGCGCGGCATGGGGCCGATGGCGCACGAAGAGCGGGAGCAGACGTTGAACCAGCTCCTGGTCGAAATGGATGGATTCGATCCGCGCGTCGGCGTGATCCTCATGGCGGCGACCAATCGGCCGGAGATTTTAGACCCGGCGCTGCTGCGCGCCGGGCGGTTCGATCGTCATGTGACCGTGGATCGCCCGGACAAGCTGGGCCGTCTGGCCATTTTGCGCGTCCATGCTAAGCAGGTTGCTTTGAGTGACGATGCTGACCTCGATGCCATTGCCGGCATGACTCCCGGATTTTCCGGGGCCGATTTGGCGAACGTCATCAACGAAGCGGCGCTCTTGTCAGTGCGGCGCGGCAAAGACAGAGTCGGATTTGCCGAGTTGCAGGAGGCGGTCGAGCGCGTGATCGCCGGGTTGGAGAAGAAAAATCGCGTGCTCAATAAAATGGAGAAGGAACGGGTAGCCTACCATGAGACAGGCCATGCCCTGGTCGCTTTATCGGTGCCGGGAGCGGAACAAGTCCAGAAGATTTCGATCATTCCGCGAGGAGTTGCGGCGTTGGGCTATACGCTTCAGCTCCCCACGGAAGACCGGTTTCTGATGACAAAGTCGGAGCTTGAGAACAAGATTGCCGTCCTGCTCGGAGGGCGTATTGCCGAGGAATTGACCTTTGGCGAAGCCTCGACCGGCGCACAAAACGATCTGGTGAAGGCCACGGACATCGCCAAGAGCATGGTGAAGGCCTACGGCATGAGCGACAAACTGGGGACGATCGCGCTGGAGCGGGATCGGCAGCCGCAGTTCCTGCAAATTTCCGTGGGGTCTGAAAAAGGGGATTACTCCGAACAGACGGCGAGAGAAATTGATTGCGAAGTGCGCCGCATCATCGACGAACAGTACGAGCGGGTGAGGAAGTTATTGGAATCCAAAAAGGCGGCGTTGGAACAGGGAGCAAGACTCCTGCTGGAGCGCGAAGTGATCAGCGGGCCGGAGCTCCAGGCCATTCTAGAGAAAGTATGAGCGGGCGACCGAGGTCTCGTCACCCAACGCTTCGGCGAGGGCTGCCGCATCGATCAGAAAATCCGCTCATCCGTTCTGGATCATGCCAGAGACCATGAGATGGACCATGCCAACGGACCATGCCGGTTGATCAGCAGACCATCATTGCCGTGAACGGCAACGTGGTGCAGTGCCGGGGAGCCTGGACCCTGTCGAATCTGAACGATCTGGAGCGTCGCATCGAACGGCTTCGCTGGCCGGAGGACCAGGAAGTGATCTGTGACGTGGGCGAAGTGACTGCCATGGATACCGGCGGGGCATTGTTGCTGCACCGAAGTCTCGATCGGTTGGCTCGCCTGGGCAAAGTGGTCTCTGTTCGGGGATTGAAACCGGAGTTTGCCGAGCTGGTCCGACTGGTCCAGGCCAAGGCGCGGCTCAACCACGCTTCCCCGGCGCAACAGGCTGGTTGGGAGAAGCCGCCGCTTCCGTCCGTCGCCGTCGGCCGGGACGCGGTGGTGCGCGCGCTTGCGTTTTTAGGAGAGACCACGGTCGCTATTGGCCGTTCCTTGTTGCGGCCGCGCTCCATTCGATGGAAGGCCATGCTCCGCGTCGTGGAACTCGATGGAGTACGCGCCTTACCGATCACTGGTTTGCTGACGTTTCTGGTTGGCGTCGTGATCGCATACCAAGGAGCTGAGCAGCTGCGCAAGTTCGGCACTAACATCTTCATCGTCGATCTAGTCGGCATTTCGCTACTCCGGGAAATCGCGCCGTTGATCGTAGCGATTTTGATCGCCGGCCGATCAGGGTCGGCCTATGCCGCCGAGATTGGCACGATGAAGGTGACGGAGGAGTTGGACGCGGTCCGCACGCTCGGTATTTCACCGATTAATTTGCTGGTGTTGCCTAGAACGTTTGCCCTGGTGCTCACGCTGCCGCTGCTCACGGTTTATGCGGATATCCTCGGTGTCTTCGGAGGTATGTTGATTGCCGCGGGCCAACTGAATGTCAGTTTCACCGAATTCCTCGATCGATTTGAGGAGGCGGTCGCGGTGCGGCATTTGCTGATCGGCCTCGCGAAGGCGCCGTTTTTTGCCATCATCATCGCGTTGGTCGGGTGCTATCAGGGGTTTCAGATTAGAGGAGGAGTGGACGACGTGGGGCGGCACACCACGATCAGCGTCGTGCAGAGCATTTTCTTGGTTATTGTGTTCGACGCCGTTTGCAGCGTCGTAACGAGCTGGTGGGATCTCTGAGATGTCATCCGTGGCCGAAAGGGGAACCCCCATCATCGAAGTCAGTCATGTCTCAACCACGTTTGGGCAGGCCGTCGTCCATAAGGACGTCAGTTTGGCGATTTATCGGGGTGAAGTGTTTGCCATCGCGGGAGGCAACGGCTGCGGGAAATCTACTCTCTTGCGCGAGATTCTTGGACTGACGGCTCCTTCGAGTGGAACCATCCGTTTGTTCGGAGTCGAGAGCCGCCGACTCGAGATGAGTAACGGAAGCGCAATCCATCGCCGGTTCGGCGTGATGTTCCAACACGGCGCGCTCTTTAGTTCTCTGACGCTTGCTGAGAATGTGGCCGTGCCGCTGCGCGAACATACAAACTTGCATCCCAAGCTGATTCGGGAGATTGTTGAGATCAAGATCGCCATGGTGGGATTGCCGCCGGACAGTGCCGGCAAGTATCCCAATGAGCTGAGCGGTGGTATGAGGCGGAGGGCGGCGTTGGCGCGGGCCATCGTGATGGATCCCGAACTGCTCTTTCTGGACGAGCCGACCGCCGGATTGGATCCCATCATTGCGGCAGGATTCGACGACCTCGTTCTCTCTTTGAAAATGCATTTGGGATTGACAGTGGTCATGATCACGCACGACCTTGACTCCCTCTGGCAGATCTCCTCACGTGTGGCCGTGCTGGGCGATGGTCGAGTGTTGGGAGTCGGGACCATGGAGGAACTGTCTCGGTCTGATGACCCGCTTATCCGTGAATATTTCCATGGCCCAAGAGGGCGCGCAGCCCATGAACAGGCTCGGTGGAATCAGCGAAAGGCCGACAACTGAGCACTGGCAGCGGAAAACTCGCAACCGACAACGGCGCATCCCTCGTTTCTTATGCCAGATTCTTACGAGTGAAAAGGGACGTGCCTTCGATTTGATACGTGGGGAAATGAGGTGGAACCGAAGGTCAACTACATTCTCGTCGGTGCGTTCGTCGCGATGCTGGGCGCCGCGGCCCTGATTGGTGTCCTCTGGCTGGGGAAGATGGATTACCGGGGGGCGTACGATCGCTATGAAGCCTATTTTCGCGAATCGGTGGCAGGATTAAGCGAGGACTCCACCGTCAAGTATCGCGGCGTTGATGTCGGTCGGGTGCGGAGCATTTCCCTCAATCCGGACAATCCTGAAGAGGTCCGCTTGATCTTGGATATCGCCAGGGGGACGCCCATCAAGACTGACACGGTCGCCGTGCTGGAGACCCAGGGGTTGACCGGCCTCGCCACCATCAATCTGACCGGCGGCAGCAAGGATGCTCCACCATTGGTCGCCTTGGAAGGACAAGAATATCCCGTCATCAAGACCGGTCCTTCACCGTTGTTCTTCCGATTGGATGAGGCGATTTCTCGCCTCTTGTCGGACAAGGGGCTAACGAATTTGCTGGCCAGTTTGGAATCGTTGGCCAGAAGTGCGTCGGAAACATTGGACGAAGAGAATCGCTTGGCCGTGAAGCGGACGATCAAAGAGTTGTCGGAGATTGTCCATTCCGTTGCGGCGCATAGGGAGGAGATCGAGGCTACCCTGCATGGGGCGTCGCAAAGCGCGGAGCATCTAGTCAAGGTCACCACGTTGCTCCACGAGGAGATACCAATGCTCGTGGCGCGCATCAACCAGAGCGCCGCGTCGTTCAGCGCGATGACGGAGGAGCTGGCGAAGACCAGTCGCTCGGTGCACGCGATCGTGGATGAAAACCGGACGGAGTTGGAGCGGTTCTCGAAGCAGACGTTGCCCGAGGCGGCGATGTTGGTGACGGAGTTGAGGCAATTGGCGAGCATTTTGACTCGCGTCGCCGAGAATTTGGAACAACAACCCAATGCCTTGGTGTTTGGGAAAACGCCGCCTCGTCGCGGTCCGGGGGAATAGCGCGTCCGAGGCGATCGTGGTCGGTGTGACGGGACAGCAAAGTTGGAAAGGGCCCATCGTGACATGATGAACGGAGGAGGAACCCTGTCGATGACGCGGCGGATGGCGCACGTGATCGGAAGCGCATGGCTTGTCCTGACGCTGGGCGGCTGTTTGGCGCTTCAAACAGCGACCGAGCCAGCGCATACTTATCGGTTAGGGATAGATCGGAGTCTTGACGCTCGCCCACCTTCCACTGATGCTCCTATCCTGTTGGTTGCCACGCCCCAAGCCGAGCCTGGGTATGATACGACCAAGATGGTGTATGTGAAACGACCCTACGAGGTCGAATACTACGCCGTGAATCAATGGGTGGAGCAGCCGACGCGCATGTTCGGATCTTTACTGATTCAGTTCTTGGGAGCGACAGGGTCATGGCGGGCCGTCGTTCCCTGGCCGTCCGCCATTCACGGCGATCTGAGGCTGGATTCGTATGGATTCGCCGTTCAGCAGGAGTTCACCCAGGACCCCAGTGTGGTGCGGGTGAGGGTTCGCGCGCAATTGGTAGACGTCAAGGAATCCAAAATCCTGGGGACCCGCTCGTTTGAGCGGATGGAACCGGCGCCCACTCAGGACGCCTATGGCGGCGTCGCCGCCGCGAACCGCGCCGTGTCGGCCCTGCTAGACGACATCGCGTCCTGGCTCACGACCTGCCTCCAACGGTCACAAACCTGCGGCCGTTGAGCGACGACGTCGGCCTATGATTGCTCATGAATGCGGCTTGGAAAACCGGTTTGAGTTTCGGCACGACGTCGGGCGTCATCACGACGCTCGGCCTGCTGGTGGGCCTCCATGCGGGCACCCATTCGAAAACCGCCGTGCTCGGCGGGATTGTGACGATCGCCGTGGCGGACGCCCTGTCCGATGCCATGGGCATCCATCTGGCCGAAGAAGCGAAACATACCCAACCGGCTCGTGCCGTATGGGAAGCGACACTGGCGACGTTTGTCGCGAAGTTTGTGATCGCGGGGACCTTTGCTGTGCCGGTGCTGACCTACCCGCTCGATCAAGCGGTGGTGATCAGCGTGGTCTGGGGATTGGCGCTGCTCGCGGCCATCAGTTTCTTCGTGGCGAGAGTGCAGGGGATTTCGCCGTGGAAGGCGATCGGAGAACATCTCTTCATCGCCCTCTGCGTGGTGGCCATCACGCATGGCTTGGGCGATTGGATTCAGGGACGTTTGGAAGGGGACTAGCGTAGGACTCCATCACGAGAAGCTCCATGGCTCACTGACAACCGACAACCGGACACTTCATCGGAGGTATACATGGACGTGCGAAGCAAGGTGTATGTCTACCAGACGACCGTGCGATGGACGGCACAGCGCAAAGGGATCATGTCTTGCGCGGGAAAGCCGGACGTTGAGGTGGCGACCCCACCCGAATTTAAGGGACACCCTAACATCTGGTCGCCGGAAGATCTCTTCGTCGCCTCGGTGAACGTTTGTCTCATGACCACGTTCCTGGCGTTTGCCGAACGGGCCGGATTGGCCTTTTCATCCTATGAGAGCGAAGCCGAAGGGAAGCTTGAATTGGTAGAGGGCAAGTTTCAGTTCACCGCCATCACGCTGAAACCGACGATCACGTTACAGCCGGGCGCCGACGCCGGCAAGGCCAAGGAATTGATCGAAAAGGCCGAGGCCAACTGTCTGATTTCGAACTCGATGAAGGCCACCGTGACCTTGGAGCCGGTGATTCGGTAGTCAGCCGGGGTTTTCTCATTGCTGGCTTCCTCAATCGTTCTTCGAGAAAAAAGCATAGAGCTGCGGGTTCCTCGTCAGCCCCCGTTCTTTTTGACCGCTAATTTGACCGCCAAGTTGCCGGCCCACGAACCGACGATGAATGGGGGAACGGACAGGATCGTGACGGCGACCAGAGAGAGCGGCCACAGCGACAGCGAATTGCCGGCCATCGCGAGCGCCTGACCCGTCGCGCTATGAGACTCGCGCTACCACAGTATCATACAGTCCGTAATGGCTCAGTCCCGGATGGCTCTCGATGCCGGTGTAACGCAGCGAGGCGTCTTCATACCGCCGGAATGCAAACACCGCTTGATTCATCTGTTCGGTGTTGAAGACCTTGAGCTGCACCAAAAGATGGAAGTCCTTCACCGTGAGGCCGGTGACGGCGAGAAACAAATCCGGTTCTAGCTTGGTGATGACATCCTGCAAGGTATTTTCCCGGAAGTCGGTCAGGTACATGAAGGCCGGGATGCGGGTGGCGAATTTGATGAGTTTTTCCTGAACCAGCTTGCGCTTGGATTTGTACTCCTTCTCCTCCTCGGTGAGCTGCTTCTTCTGCTTCTCCGTCAGTTCGCGGTCTTTCGCCTTGTTCCTGAGCTCCTTGACCTTCTCGCTCTTGTTGATGATGGTTTCGATGACGTTGTCGCCGAGTGCGCGCCAGCCCTCGATGCGCTCCACGGCCGCCATCGCCTCGGGGTTGTTCAGGATGCGGCGTAGGGTGTCGTTGTCCACGTTCACCAAGAGCGCGCTCTCCCACTTGCGCGCGAGCAGTGTCGCCGAGGTACCCGCCATGGCAATGTCAAGAATGTCGCCGGCGTCGATCTGCGTCATATTCGCGCCGTCGTAGGCCAGCACCGGCAGGAACGACACCAGGTCCTTCACTGCTTTTTCCGGGTTCGGCTCGTGGGGCGAGAGGCCGATGGCATATTCAGAAAACTGCCGCAGGGCGCGCGTGGGCGCAAAGTCGAACACGAAGCACACGGGCTTCAAAATCTCCTCTTCGTTTGGGTCGTCGCCGTTGGGATTCTTGATGGACCACGGCGACTGCACGCGGAACGCCGCCTGAAAATAGGTCTCCGGCGACTTGAGATTGCGCAGCATCAGGATGGACGACCACTGCGGCACCGTCACCCCCGTGGTGAGCTTGCCGCAGGAGAGCGTGATCGTCTTGGTGTCGAAGCCGCTGCCGATGGCGTGGCGCACCGGCGGCAGGGCATCGAGCCCGATGCCCGCTTGAGCGCCCGCCGCCACGACCACCTTGTAGTCGTGCCAGAAGGTGTTGTGCTTCTCCGCCAACAGGTTGTCCATCGCATGGCAGGCCGCTACGTTGGGCAGAAACCAAAACGAATGTTGCAGGTAAGGCAGCAGGCGCACGTCGGAATATGGAAACGGCGGCCGCGTGCCGGTCTTCAGATGCTCGTGCGAGTTGGGCGCGTACTGGCCACGGATGATATCCAGCCACTTTTGCACATCGCCCTTGTGCTTGAACTGCGCGCTCTTGCCCGTGCCGGTCGCGGCGAAGAACTCGTTGAGATCGAACTCGTCGAACTCGCCGCCGCTGGCAATCGCCAAGAGCTCGTCCGGCATCTGGTAGGTGAGCAGGCGCATCTGCGGCAACGCGGCGTAGGGGTTGGGCTTGCCCGGATGGTTCTTGGCGAATTCCTCCTTGGCGCGCTGCTCGTCGGTGTAGGTCCAGTTGAAAATCTGCTCCTCGATGAACTCGCCGGTGGCCAATGCCCGGAACGGCGTGCCGGAGAGGTACAGATAGGCCTTGGTGGTGATGGGAAGAAATTCGCTCTCCTTCTCGGAGAGCACG
Source organism: Nitrospira sp. (assembly GCA_024331045.1). Lineage (GTDB taxonomy): Bacteria > Nitrospirota > Nitrospiria > Nitrospirales > Nitrospiraceae > Nitrospira_D. The sequence continues at coordinate 32,423 of JANDJC010000016.1, read as the reverse complement.
GCGAGGTCTTCATTCACCACCGCCAGCCCCTCGGCGTATTCGAGCGTCGCTTCCTTCTTGGCCACCGCCTCTTCCTCGCCCTCGAAGAGTTCCTGCGCGGTCTCGCGCCAGGCGCCGAAGTGATACTCGTCGAACACCACGAGGTCCCATTTCACCTTGTGCAGCCATTCGTTCTTGGGCTTGATGTTGCCTGCCTTGTCGCGGCCCAAGAGGTCCTGAAACGAGCCAAAATAAACCAGCGGCTTTTTGGCGGAGACCTTCGTCGGGTCGTGGCCCGAGCTGCGCGAGAGATACTGCCAGCCCTCGAAATCCACGTGGGATTCGAGATCCGTCTGCCAGGCATCTTCCACCGCCGGCTTGAAGGTAACGATCAGTATGCGCTTGGCGCCCAGCTTTTTCGCCAGTTGATAGGTGGCGAAGGTCTTGCCGAAGCGCATCTTGGCGTTCCACAGAAAGCGCGGTACTGCGTGCATGTCTTCCTTCCAGATCGAGTGGAAGTAGGCGTGGGTCTTTTCCACGGCCGCGCGCTGCTCGGCGCGCATGGGGAAGGTTAGGTGTCTCGTTCCGCTGATTGGCCGGCCGGTGCGCAGCTCCGTGAGCACCGTCAGCACGTCCGCCACCGTGCAACGCACCCACTCACCGGTCACGATCTCGAATTTCTTCTTGGCCAGGGCCGCGCGCACGTCAAAGTCGGTGAACACCGTGCTGTCCTCGCGCTCGGCTGGCTCGTCGAGCTCGATGCGGTAGTTTCGGATGGCGGCGGTCTTCAACTGCTCGGCCACGCGGCTCTTCACGTCGCGCGTGGTCTGGCCGATCTTCAAGAGCCCCGCGTGCGCCGCGTCGTCGATGGAATAGGCGTAGATGCGCGGGCGGGCAGGCGGCTTGGGGGCGAGGATTTCCTCGATGGAGCGTGACATGGCGCCAGCGGGTCAGGATGTCTCGGCGGTCCAGGGATTGACGACCTCGAGGCCGGCGATGTGCTCGAAGTCGGTGGTATTGCACGTGGCGAGACGCATCTTGTGGGCCAGCGCAATTGCCGCGATCTGGGCATCCTCCACGCTGATGGGTCGGCCTGCCTTGAGACGGGCGGAAACGATGCGTGCATAGTGGCGAGCTGCTCCCTCATCGAACGGCAGGCATCGCCCGGCGAAGTCCTCCTCGAACATCGCCCGGGCTGCCTCGCGCAGGGCCTCCCGTCGCCTGCTCTTGGGCATCAGCGCGAGCCCTAGTTCGATTTCGGCGCGACTGATGGCGTTGGTGCAGATGTTTGCGGCCGGCTGTTCGTCCAGCCAAGCCACGACCCTAGCCGACGGCCGAGGACGCATGAACTCGGAGAGCACGTTGGTATCGAGCAGGATCATGCCGGCTCGTCCCACCGTGGCGGCTTGCGCGGTGCCCGGCGGCCGGGAAGCTTGAACTCTTCACTGGCCGACTGCGCGAATCGGCCGAGCAGACGCTGCCCCAGCTTCGCGGGGACGGTCGAGCCCAATGCTTCCTTGAGGAGCCGTCGCGCTTCTTCCTCCATCGACAGGCCGTGCTCCGCCGCCCGAAGGCGCAGCCTCTGCTTGGTGAGCTCATCGAGATTGCGAATGGTCAGGCTCGCCATGAACGGGCTCCGTTGAAGGATTGCATCGACAGCATTGTATGCAGTGATGGCATTGCTGTCAAACCGCCAGAAGAACGGTGCCCTGCCCTTGCCTTGCCGTGGCGGCGGTCTTCGACTGCTCGGTCATGCACGGGCGGGCTGGCGGCTTGGGGGTGAGGATGTCTGCGATGGGTTTAGTCATCGTCTTCGACTGCTGCGACCTCGTTTGGCGCATCCTCGGCGAGATTCATGGGTCGCATGGCCCATTCGACGAAGGCAATTTCTTCAGCGGAGAGGCCGTACTTCGCATAGAGGTCCTGGTCGCTCCACGATCTGGAGAAGTCCTGCATCGGCACGAAGGTATAGACCTTGCGCGTCGCGTGTTGCGAAGGCTTGTGCAACATGACCAGAAAGCGCGTCAGCTTGCACGCAAGGTAGGAACAAACATTTCTTGCCTCCGCTTCCGATGCGAACGGGCCGATGCAGATGTAGGTTTCCGTGCAGACTGATCCCGGTTCGCCGACGAAAGGTCGTCCCAGCATGGCCTTGGGGAAGGCATCCCGGCTCGCGCCGCCGCCGCCCCGGTCGCCATAGGCACCGCCAATGAACACTTTCCAATGGTCTATCAGGTCCAGTCCTTCGGTTACCTCGGCACGGGAGACCCAGCCCTTACCGCCTTGCTTGAAGCCGGGGCCGCCGTTCCAGTAGCAGACGACATCCCCAGCTTTCTTCGTCGAACGGACTTTGAAGAAAGTACGCAGGCCGAATGGTTTGCTGGAGCTCACCAGTCTGGTAAAGCGCTTGTCCTCTGGCAAGGCTACGGAACCCGCCGCCCCGCCCTCCACCGCGACGACCTTTTTCAGGATGGGCACCGCTTCGTTGTAGCGGATGAACACATCGGAACCCCGCTCCATCAAGGGGCGGATGGCGCGGGACAGCACTCTGCCTTCGTAATGCGTGACCACCTCGCAGTCGCCGGGATGGTCCCGATCCCACAAAAAATAGAGAATGCCGCCTTGTATGGCCACACCAGGGAAGGCTTCACCGACCAGCAGATAGTCGTGAATGACCCTCGTTCGCTTGTCTGAAAGCATGCGTTCGCGAAACTCGTCCAGCCCCTTGCCGCCCGCGAACCACCGCGATGGAATCACGAGCGACAGATAGCGCGGTTCGAGTTTCTTGGCCTGCTCGACGAACAACTGATAAATCGGCGCGGCGCTCGCGCCATAGCCTCCGTCGTCCAACTGATACGGCGGATTGCCGATGATCACGTCGAATTGCATATCGCCTCCAAACAGCTCGGCCATGCGAGCCTTGATGTCGTTGGTGTGGATGAACGCATAGGCATGGGTTTCCAGCCCCTCGCCACGATCCATCGTGGCCTGGCTGGCCCCGCAATAGGCGCACTTGCCGTCCTGCCACGTGTGCTCCATGCGCTCGAACCAGATATTGCCCGCATCGCTCTTGAACCCCTTGGCGATCGAGTGCGGCCCCTTGGCGTGCTTGGAGCAATAGACGCTGCGCCGCGCGAGCATGGCGGTGAGGTGGGTGATGCCGATGCCGAACACCTGCTGCGTCAGAATGTGGTTGACGCGGGTTTGCAGGTCGGGGATTTCTTCTTTGAGCCCCTCCACCAGCCGCCGGGTGATCTCGCGCAGGAACACGCCGGACTTGGTGCAGGGGTCGAGGAAGGTCACCGTCTTGTCCGCCCAGAGGTTCGCCCCGCCGTGGGCGGCCGCCCAGGCTTGGGCCAGCGTATCCAACATCCGGTTGGCGAACTCCGGCGGGGTGAACACCTCATCGTTCGAGAGGTTGGCGATGCAGGTGAGCACGTCCGGATTGCGACCGCGCAGGGTGAAAGGGGCTTGGCCGTTCATTTGTCCCCCCTCTCCCCAACCCCTCTTCCGCAAGGGGAGAGGGGCTTTGAATCGCCCCCCCATTCTTCATTCATGGGCGCGCTCCCAGCACGAAACGGGCTTGTTCGATACGCAACATGCGGTACGGCGTCATGAACCGCACGCCCAGGCCCACGCAGGCATCGGGTATTTTGATCCGGTTTTGCGAGGCGGACGGATGCTCATGGGTGACCACGACATGGTTGCCCGCCAGCGCATGGGCGATCAGATAAAAGTCGGCGGCCTGCAGAAAGGTGTTGATGGCAGCCGGTGTGTACTGCTGCCCGGTGGCCCAGGTGCTAACCTGGGTGAACTGCGATGCAAGCGTCGGTGGTGTGCGCCGGAAGAGCACATGGCCGTGTTTCCTGGCCCAGTCCGTCAACTCGTCCTGACCGGCTTCGATTTCATCGGCCACCTTGTCAATGCTGAAAACCTTGCCCGTGTTGCCTTGGTGCACCAGCCAGTCCCAGAAGGCCGGGCAGAAATCCATGCCGTAGTGCAGGTTCTTCGCGGACATGAAGACGTTGGCATCTAGTAGATAGCTCATGCCAGCACCCCCAGTTCGCGCGCGGCCTCATAAAACGTGGCCGTCTTGCGTACGCCCAGCATGCGAAACGCATCGGGAAACGAGGTCAGGCCCTCCAACGTGCTAGCGATCAAGGCGCGGGCAAAGTGCTTGCTGACGCGCGAGCCCAAGGAGCGGTAAAAGTCGCCACCTGTCCTCCCACGTTCTTTCAGCGTGCGCAACCGCTCCTGTTCTTCGCGATACTGTTGCCACAATGCGGCCTGGTCGATGAGGCCCGCGTCGAACAGGCGGCGCAGGGCGACCAGGGTGCTCACCTTGAATTCGTATGCCAGCCGCTGGATTTCGTTCGGGATCGGCGCATCGGGCTGGTGTGTGGCGCGCAATTCTTCCAGCGGCATGAGCAGTTCCGCGGCCACCTGGTTGCACCAGCGTTCGATGTGCTGCTCGGGCACCTCGCCTGCCTGGGTATCCGATACGCCGCTTTCGCCCAGCCACACATGGGCTAGCTCGTGCGCCAACGTGAACATCTGTGCGGCCTTGCTGTCGGCGCCATTGAGGAAAACCAGCGGCGCGAGTTCGTCCGCCAGGGCGAAGCCGCGAAATTCGGCTACGTCCAGCTTGCGGTGGCTGTTGCTGCCTACCACGGAACTCACCATCACCAGCACGCCCGCGTCTTCGGCCTTGGCGATCAACTGACGCAGCGCCTCCATCCAGGTGGGCAAGCGGCGGCGCGCCTCGGTGGACAAATTCAGCGTCTCGCGCAGGCGTTGTGCAACCACCTCCGGCGGTTCCTGCAAACTGACGCTGCCAACGAAGGGCAAGGCCGGCAAGCGATGCAGGCGGGCGTGCTCACGGTACCAGTCCTGCCGCTGCTGGCACAGATAAAGGGTATCCAGCAGGTCGCTGCTGGGCTCACGAAGTGCCTCGTTGCGCAGCGTGCGAAAGTCCGGCACGGGCAGTGCCAGCGTCGGCGGCTGGGGCAGGAAGAAGTAGCCGATGGCCGTGTGCGTGAGACGGGCGAAGTCTTCCAGTTGCTTGAGCGTGGGCCGCGCTTCGCCGCTCAGCCACTGGGGCCATTTCTTGAACCTCGCCGCAAGCACGCTTTCATCCAGGCGTGCGCGTGTCGCCGCCCAGCGCAACACAGGAACAGAGGCTGCCACGGTCGTCATGTTTCGTCCCTGTACGATGGTGTTCCGGCCACCTACCCTGGCGCGGTCGCCAGCTCGCGCACCGTCATCGGTGGATAGGTTTTGACCGGCGTAAAAATCTCGTGCTTCCCAAGTTGGGCGAAAAGCGTGCCTTCCTTAGACCATGCCGCACTCTGGGTGAGCACGTCGAGGCGGAAGTCGCGCCGCTGGAACTTCCCCTTGCCGAGGTAACCCCATTCGGCAAAGACGATGGGTCGGCCGTCATGCGCGCGCATGGTCAGCGCGTCGCCATGCACGAGGTTCTGCGACAGCACGTAGGAGGCGGCCCGGTACAGATCATCCGATTCCTCGATGCCCAGATAGTCGGCGAGAATCTCCAGCATATTGGCGCGGCACTCGGCGATGTTGTCCGCCAGCAACTCGATTCCGTAGCAACACATCACCGCGAGCAGCGCATAGTGCCGCCTTTCAAAATCGGACTTCCCGAACTTGAGTTCGACCGCGGCGAGTTTGCGGCTCAGGATGCGCACGAGGAAATTTCCGCTCCCGCAGGCCGGCTCCAGGAAGCGCGAGTCAATGCGCTCGGTCTCGCCCTTGACGAGGTCGAGCATGGCCTCGACCATCCATGCGGGGGTGAACACTTCTCCGTGATCGGCGACGCGCTGTTTGGATTTCACCAATTTCATGGAGCGACGGCTGCCAGGAACCTGATAATCGTTCAGAGCGTTGAGCGTCCTGTCTTCCACTCTACATGCCGCTCAGCCGGATGACCATGACGGCTGCGTGGTGCCACTTGGCTGGTAACGGAAATCGCCGAAGGGCTCCACCTGTAGCCGGTGGTGCATCAATCCTACTTCCAAGACTTCTCAGTCGGGAATGTCCGCAATATCTGGGTCTGACTCTCCTTGTCAAGGTGCGGCTTGTCTTAATTAAGCTGATACGTTTTTCTTAACAGAGCTGTCGCATCCTGCGCCAGCGGGGGAAATAGACTCTGTGGCCATTCGCGCCAGCGGCAGTTCTTCTGGGGCTCCATGACAGCTCCATGATCGGTTCAAAAAGATCAGTTCAAAAAGATCAGTTCAAATGCTTGCCTATGAAAGCATCTCGTGAAAAGGCGAGACGGATTGTTGTGGCACACGGCTCGCACGAGGGCCTCAGGAGAAGACAGGAGGGAGCCGGTGCGAGGCAGGGAGGGATGGCTTATTCTGGTCATCGGAATCCTGGTGGCTGGGTTTGCCGGAAGGCCGACGGTCAGAGAGCTTGGCGCCGCTTTCAAGGGTGATCCGGTCAGTGGGCGGGAAATTTACGTGAATACGTGCATGCGTTGTCATGGTAGTGATGGGAAAGGGAAGACGGGCGTCAATCTCGTGCCGCCGCCGGCCGATCTGACCTCCGCCGCCGTTCAGAATCGTCTTGATGGAGGGCTGTTCACACGCATCCACGGCGGCAAACCCAACACGGCCATGGGAGCGTGGCAACACGCGCTGTCCGATGAAGAAATTTGGGATGTCGTGGCATACCTTCGGACCCTTGGAGCAGAATCCAATGCCCAACCATAAGCATGAAGCATGAATCCATTTGGCGACGAATGTCTCTTATAGGCCGGAGGAAAAGAAGAGGAAGAATCAGCCCCGATCATCGTGAGAGTGAGAGGGGCATGGTGACAGGAAAGGAGGACCATTATGACGTGCAATGTTGGAGGAGTTGAACGGCTGATCCGCATCGTGGCCGGGTTATTGTTGATTGCCGTGGGTGCGTTGGCTGGATTGTCGCCTGTCGGAATGGGAGTGGCGCTGACGGTTGGAGTCGTCCTGCTTGTGACGGGTCTTATTCGATATTGCCCGCTGACCTCGCTCTTGGGTATCAATACGTGCGAGCCATCCTCCAGCGCGAAACAATGAGGTCGGGCTTAATGACGTCAAGGTTCATGTCCGTTGCGCTGCTGGTCCTGGCGTTTGGTCTATGGGCCGCAGGGTGCAGTCAGATGGTACCACCAAAGGAAGCAGGGGGGACGGACATTCATCCCTTGTTTCTGCCTCCGTCCCCGGACACGATTCCTGGTGATTTGCGGGGTGAGGATATTCGGATGGGCTACCTGATGGTGGTCGATACACAGCAATATGGAAAACGGTACGTCGGCAATGCGCTCAACTGTACCAATTGCCATCTCGACGCCGGCCTTCATCCTAACGCGCTCTCATTTGTCGGCATCAGTGTCCTCTATCCGGAATACCGTGCGCGGGCGGGACGGCGGGTGACGCTTATCGACCAAATCAACGACTGTTTCGAGCGGAACATGAATGGCACGGCGCTTCCGCCGGACAGCACGAAGCTGTCGGCGATTGTTGCGTATATCGATTGGCTATCGAAGAACGTCCCGCCAGGCAGTGCCGTGCCGTGGCGAGGACTCCCGCCCATCACGCCGGTGAGGGCTCCGGACATCGCGAAGGGCAAAGTCGTCTATGAAAAGAAATGCGCCTTTTGCCATGGTGCCGATGGCCAGGGAATGATGGCGGCGCCGCCGTTGTGGGGACCTCGCTCGTATACGATCGGCTCGGACATGGCGCGGGTAAGTGTCGCGGCGTCCTTCATCAAGGCCAATATGCCGCGCGGGCGAGGATGGTCGATCACGGACGAGGAAGCCTTTGACGTCGCGGCCTATATCAACGGTCAACCGCGTCCCGATTTCCCCCCCAAGATCCACGATTGGCCCAAGGGGGGGAAACCGGCCGATGTGCCGTATTAACGAGACATTGCCCCAAGAAGATTTCGCGCACCAGCCGGGAGGACGAGAAATCGCAAAGCAACGACCGGCGACCTCATGGGTTTTCACGGGATTTCAAGAGGGGAAGGACCGAAAATGAATCTGAGAAAAGCGGGGCATGCGGCGGTGGGAGTCATGGTGCTCTGTGTCGGACTGGGATGGGGGCAGGATCTTTCTTACGGAAGTGAGCCGTCTCATGCCCGTGCCAAGGAGCTTGTTCAACGGATCTGCGTGCAATGTCATAGGCTCAAAGGAAACGCTGAATCACGGTTCAAGCTCCATGCTCCCGACCTGATGTGGGCCGGCAGCAAGTACCAACGGTCCTGGCTCATTCGTTGGCTGACCGGCAAGGAGGCGCCGCTCTACGCCAAGGGGTATCTTTGGGACATCACGAATATGCCATCGAAGCATCCGATGGTGACGGAGGCGGATGCGAATGCTCTCGCCGACTATTTTGCGGAGCACTACAAAGACCCGCGTGTGACGGTTGGCGCCTTCGACGTCACAAAGGTGACGAAGTTCGATGTGATGGTCGGGGCGAAACTCTACAAGGAACATGCCTGCATCGGCTGCCACACCATTGAAGAAAATGGGAAACTGATTGGAGGGCCACAGAGCACCGCCTTACAGCATGCCGGTCGGCGCTACAACGCGGACTGGCTGTATCGTTTCGGCCAGAATCCGCAGGACTTTGTCGTCCATTCAGGAGAATTCCTGGCCGACCTGACTGACCTGCAGTTGCGATCATTGATCGGTTTTCTCGTCGTGCAAGGGGTCAGCGAGTTTCACTACTATGAGCCCTGGACAAGCTTTGAGTTTGCCAATGCGAGCGTTGATCGAGGGAAGGCCTTGTACAAGGAATATTGCGCCCAGTGCCATGGCTTTACAGGGAAGGGCGACGGCCCCGCCGCGTCGGGATTGGAGCCGAAACCGGCCATTCATGCCAATATGCCGTTTGAGAAACTGCCGATGGAATATCTGTACAACGTAATCAACCACGGAGGTCCGGCGGTGGGCAAGTCGCCGACCATGCCGTACTGGGGGCTGACGATCGGACAGCAGGGAGTGGCGGATGTGATCGCCTATTTGAAGGCGACGTTCAAGGGGGCGCCCGAACCGGCGGCGCCAAGCGTTGGCGAGACCGGTAGCTGTGTGCAGCCGCGCAGGACGGCCAAGGCTCCTGATGAGTTTTTGCGCATGACGAATCCGGTACCGCCTTCCGCTTCCGCCATTGCTGAAGGGAAGGCGCTGTTTTTAAAAACCGCCCAGCCTATTGCCTGTGCCCTCTGCCATGGCGAGCAGGGCGATGGAAAGGGGCTAATGGGTGCCGCGTTGGTCCCCCCGCCGAGGAACTTCACATGCGGCGTCATGATGGAGAATATTCCCGACGGCCAATTGTTCTGGATTATCAAAAATGGCTCGCCTGGCACCGGCATGATGGCGTTTCCCGCACTAACGGACGAGCAGGTGTGGCAGTTGATTCGATACATCAGGAGTTTGGCGAAGTGATGAAGTGGTGTGAGGCCTGAGTTCAAGGAAGCGGTCCATAGATGGAATGGGCAACCCGTCGATGGCCGCCGCGCTCTTCAGCGAGGCCGAAATAGCTGAACGCCGGCGCTCATGGCCCAGATGATGGAGATGGGGGAAAGGAGGGAAGCAAACGTCGAGGCCGACACGGTCCGAAGGGGCCGAACGTTCCATAGAAAAGAGGGGGCGAAATGCTATCGTTATCAAAAGGGAGGGGAAACATGAACGTTCGACGATACCGATCACCATTGTTCGCCATGTCACTTGCCATCGTACCGTTGATGGCGTGGGGCGGTCAGAGAGATGTTGCATATGCACAGGTGAAGGGGATGGAGGCGCCGCCCTCAAAAGTGGAAATCACCATCAGGGACCGCCAGCACGGCTATGAGACGGTCGGCGTCACGATGCCGTCGCACGACACGATCATTGTTGTCCGTAATCAGGATTCCGTGACGCATGGCTTTGCATCGACGTTGTTCAAGGATATTCCCGTGAAGGTCGAGGGCGGCACTGAGGTGAGGGGAAAACAGTTTCGGTCCTTTCACGTCGAGGCGGGAAAGACGATGACGCTCCGTTTTGCCACGGCCCCGTCCAATTTTGATCCGCTGACCGGCGGGGCCGAGAGTTTGCGGCACGCCTTGTGGTGTGATATCCATCCCGAAGTGAAAGGCGAGTTGTTTGTGATTGAAACCAGAGGAGAGATTGGTGGCGGGTGAGCGTGCCTCCAGCGCATTCGAAGACCGTTTGCCTTGGCAAGAGAAATTCGTCCCATCTTGCTGAGGGGGTGATCAAAGATGATGGTCCAGGCCCTGGGCGGTGTCGGAAGTATCCGACCCTGATCCAGGGTCTGAAGGTCCATTCTTAAGAGGGAATGAGAGGGATGGTGGGGGCACAGTCAGATCAGTCGTGCGGTGGACGAAGGGACCGGGGCAGGGGGCAAGGGGAATAAGGGACGAGGTGACGAACTCATAAAGGAGACGATTTTATGGCAACGTTCATCATTTCAGGCAGTCGAGGCACGGATGATCCAACTATGGCAACTTTACCGTTCATGGCGGCGAAGACGGCCAAGGAGCAGGGGCATGACGTGGTGCTCTGGCTGTGGAACGAGGCGGTCACGTTGGCGCGGAAAGGCGTGGCCGATCATGTCACCGGCGTCAATCTTTCGCCGCTGAAAGACCTGCTCGCCGCCGTGCAGGCGGCCGGGGTGCCTATCTGGGTGTGCGGGGCGTGTGCCGTGGCCAGGCAAATCGGCGAGGCGGATCTGGTTAAAGGAGCTTCTATCAAGGCGATGCCCGATTACATCAAGGCGGTGGCCGAGCGGGATCGGATCGTCTCGTTCTAAGCGAAGGAATCACTGCTGTCGTGACCGGGCGTTTTGGTAAGGTTGCTGAAGGGAAGAACTGCGGCCATTGCGCCGCTGTCCGTGAAAAACGGATAAACGGTGATGCGGGAGGGAGGATGAATCCTTTTGGACGAACCTGTCTCCAACAGCCTGTCATATGCGGAGGTGCTTCTCAGTCCGGATGGGCCGGGCCGGGGCTCCGCTAGAGAGGGAGGTTGTTGGAATGATGGGGAGAGGGATTAGAACAGCGGTTGCTATGGGTGCGTTGGGAATCGTGGGAGTGACATCGCCAATGGCCATTGCCGGAGAGTTGGCCAGTCCAGCGACAGGCTATGAGATCCATGTCCAGGCACCGCATATGATGCCGGATGGGACGCCGGGCGGGCCGTTTCACCATTACTGCAAGGGCATTTCCGACAAGATTCTTCAGTGTCTCCTATTCGAATCCACCGATCCCAAGGCGCCGCTCGTGGGAGTGGAATATTTCGTCGCCAAGGATCTCACGAGAAAATTGCCTGCCATCCATTGGCATCGCTATTTTCACGATCACAAGGTCGAGATTGCGACAGGCCGCGTGAAAGTCCTGGATATGCCCGATGACCAGGCCGCCAAGGTGGCGGAGGCCGCGGCCCAGACGGACGGGGTGATTTATCACCTCTGGCAACATGGCCAGGAATTTCCGGATGGCACGGTGACCTATCCTCAATCGCTCGGACACAAGTTCCCCGGCTACGCGGACAAGTAAGGAGGCCGGTCTGATGGACCGGCTTGCCGGAAACGGGAGGCCGGTCCTCTTCTGAAGGTAGTCATAAGAGAGCGCGTGAAGAGGCAAGAGAAATGAACGTCCATCTCTCGGCGACGGTGCTCGTGATGACGATCGGCGCGGTGACAATAGGAATGACCAGCCTTCAAGCCTTTGGCGCGGACGAAGCAGTGTTGAAGCCTCGGGTGCCGGCGGATCAGATCGAGGAAGTCAAAACGTGGACCAATCCGTTTCCGGCGACCAGCGAGGTGATCGAAAAGGGCAAGCAATTGTTTCATGGAAAAGCATTCTGCGTGACCTGCCATGGAAAAGACGGCAAAGGATTGGGCAGCGACATCGAACCGGGGACGGTGAGGGGGCCGTTGCCTCGCGATTTTACCGATAAAGAGTGGCAGGCCGCTAGGACCGATGGAGAGCTGTTCTGGATTTTGAAGAACGGCAGCAAGGGCACGGCGATGGCTCCCTTTGTTCCGCTCATTTTGACGGAAGAAGAAGCGTGGTTGGTGCTACGCTACGTGCGGTCGTTCGCAATGGGCGGACAGGCGACCGAACCATGAGACAAGGAACATGCTTCTTATTGTTGGCAGCGACGGTCGCCCTTTCGTCGTCTCCGGCAGACGCCGAACGGCACCTGATGCGGCCGAGAGTACCGCCCGATAAACTGGCCGAGGCACGGGCGCTCAAAAGCCCGGTGCCCTTTTCTCCCGAGGTCATTGAGCAAGGCAAAGCGATTTATCACGGCAAGGGCACCTGTCTCAATTGTCACGGCGTGGATGGAAATGGCAATGGCCCGGCGGCGGCTCAGTTGAACCCTCCGCCCAGGAACTTCCGGCACCATGGATTTTGGCGACACCGCACGGAGGGAGAAATTTTTTGGGTGATCAAACACGGTTCGCCCGGCACGGCCATGGTCGGATTCGGCACCATGCTGTCCGACGAAGAGATTTGGAGTGTGATTCAGTATGAACGGACCTTCGCCCAGAGACACGGCCGTCGAGGCATGGGGCCTAGAGAGGGAATGGGGCCAAGAATGGGCCCTCGTCATCAAGCCGAAAGCCCTCGCGATCAAGAAGACTCCACAGATGAGTGACGGGAGTTAATGGTCGCCTGATTCGGCCTGCTCCACGTCAGTAGCAAGGGCCGATGTTAAAATTGATCCGCTGACAAACATGCCTCAACAATCCCGCCACAGGGTTGTTTGACGACCCGTCGTTCGTGCGCATATGCGCGATCCAACGATTCTGCTGTCAGCCCATACGGACGCACGCGCAATCCTGATCCTTACGAGGTCGTGTGTGTAAGTTGTGGGGATGTAAGGGGATGTGATGACGATTCGCGGCTCTCGCGAAATGGCAGTGCAGTTCTTTAATTTGAGAAATTCAGAGTGGCGACGAGACTTGTTCGGAGGTTTCTTGCGGCACCGAACATGCATTTCCCTCCAAAGGGCTCTACTAGGGAGTTCGAAAAAACTCAGGGGGAGCAGGATGTTCGGGATGTTTTGGAGAAGAAATACGACCATTGCCTCGGCTGTCTGGGTTGTCATTGCCATTGGCTCCGTCTCAACAGGGCGTGACGTCGATCTTGCTGTGTCGTCGGCTTTCGCAAGCCACCAATAGGACGTCGAAGGAAGCAGATGTTTGCAGCCGAGGGATCAGGAAGGAGGAAAGAAGGAAACCAAGAAAGGCCGGAAAAAGATGAGCCGGGGCTTGTCGTTTGCGGTGTGCTCGAAAAAGGGATCACGGAGGCCTGAAATGAGAGAACACAAAGGTGGATAGGGCTGGAGGCATGTCGATGAGTCAACGTCAACGAATCGGGCTGTTGGAAATCATCCAGTACGTGCTGGCCATCGTGTTAGTTGTCGCGGCTGTTGCCTGGAATCAGTATCTGGTCCCCGTTCTTGTGGCATGTGTGATCGCCATGCCATACGCCATATGGAGCAGACTGCAGGATATCGAGCAGAGAAGTGCTCCACCTCGACAGGAGCCGTCGGTCGTTCCGGCAGGGGAGACCATCCGTCAGCGATATGCCTCCAAGCGGCCGGTAACGGAAACAGCAACGAACGGAAAGAAATATGATCTCCATCTCAATGGCGCTCTCAATGGCGTTCCCTCATCAGCAATGCCTCCATGGGAAGGAACGTTGAAGGAGCCCGTAGGGTTGAAGGAGCCCGTAGGAAGGAAGAGCGAGTAAGAGGGAAGGGGAGAGAAGCGGTTGCTTTTTTGATACCAGAGGAGGAATGAACCAGTTCCGCCATCGCGTGGTTGACCACCTCGCAGGTGAACGATCCTTGATACTGGCGAGAGACAACCAGCCTTCCGCAGTCGGCACGTACGTGCTGTTTCCAACCGTGCGTTCTCCTGGGGGCGCTTCGAGGGCCGGCGGTGCATCAGGCATGGTGCCCACTGCGGGACATCTCGCGGATTCGACCCCAGAGGCCAGCGACTACTGGTGGCGCAGCGTCGTCATGAGGGCGTACTGAGCAGCCGCGCCTTCGCAAAGTACGCGGTGGCTTTTTACGATGGCGCGCTCCCTCCGCATCTTGGCGAGCTCGCGTTCCAGACGAGAGCGCTCGGCCTGCAGATCCATGACTGGTCGTCGGGGCTTGCCCAACTCTGCGAGCCGTCCTTGCCGCGCACGGCCGAGATTCTCGCCGTCTTGGCGAAACTGTGCGGGAAACATGATCGTCAGTGAGCGACGAGCCCTTGAGAGGAAGAAACTCCTCTATCAGCCTCTCTCGGCTCGATCATGCGGCTCGATCGCGGGGCAATAGACCGGACTGATTTCTTTTCTCTGCTTTCGCTGGTGCGTTTTTCCACACGAGACTCATGTGGCCTGAGTATTCCTGCGCCACAAGCTTCTCTTCCTTCAGACGCATCCTGCAGACGCATCCTGACGCTCCTCTTGGCTTGATGGTCTCCCTACTTTGTGTTTCACGGTCGTTCAATGGAAAGCGTGAGGCCATCTCCGCGGCACCGGAATCGCAACTCCATGGTTGAATCCCCTGTGATCGAAAACGCTCTTATTGGAGGGAGCTGGCTATTGGGTTCAGTGATGCTGCGACAGTTCAACAGGAGGGAACAACGATGCAACCGATGAGAAAATTATGGCAAGGAGTGGCGAGCGTCCTCTTGATCGTGAGCCTAACTGGATCGCCGGCGTTGGCCGATCAGGGGCATGGGCAGATGGGGCATGGAGGCCACGATCCCGAGGAGCAGGCAGACCACAGTGGACACTACATTACCCATCTGTTGAAACATGCCAAGGAGTTCGGGCTCACGGCCGAGCAAATCGCCAAGCTCAAGACCCTTCAGTTGGATTACAAACGGACGGAGGCGCGATTGGAGGCCGACCGAAAAATCGCCAAACTTGAGCTGGACGCGCTGCTCGAGGATGAAAAAACCGACCTCGCCGAGATTCAGGCAAAGATCGAGCAACTGAAGCGATCGGAGGGAGCCTTGCTCTTTTCAGCGATCAAGGCTCAGCAGAGCGCCAAGGTTCTGTTGACGCCCGATCAGCGGGAAAAGGACCGCGCCCATCGTGAGCAGATGAAAAGAGAAAGCAAGAGACAGCGTGGAGGAGGAATGGGCGGCGGCATGGGTGGCGGCGGCATGATGGGCGGCATGGGAGGACGAGGGCGCGGCGGCATGGGTGGTGGGA
This sequence comes from Nitrospira sp., assembly GCA_024331045.1. Classification (GTDB taxonomy): domain Bacteria; phylum Nitrospirota; class Nitrospiria; order Nitrospirales; family Nitrospiraceae; genus Nitrospira_D. Next base: position 17,213 of record JANDJC010000016.1, on the reverse strand, counting down.
TGGGTGGAGGTGGAATGGGCGGAGGCGGAGTGAGTGGAGGCGGACATGGCGAACGCGGCGGCGGACACCAGTCTGGGATGGGTGGCATGGAGCATGGAAGTATGGGACAGGGAAGTCATGGAGGAACAGGTGCTGGTCATCAGGAAGGGCATGGGAGCGAGGGGCATGGGAACGATGACCATGCGGGAGGCGTGACCACCGGAGGAGCCACGCACGAACATTGAAAATCAGAAAATCACAAGAGACTCAGGGCCGAGATGATTCGGGAGGTGCTGCGATGAAGGGAAGCAGATGGGGAGTCCACCTGGCTCTGGTGAGCGCCGCTCTACTGGCGGCGTCGCCAGTGGGAGGTGAGGCGGCTGAGCTCGCGGAATACGACAAGGCCGCTTCGGAGGTGGCGACCACGTTGATCAGGCAGTTCGGCGAGGCCATGAGGAGGGAGATGGCCAAGGGAGGTCCGACGGAGGTCGTGAAGGTCTGCGCCGATCTTGCGCCGGAACTTGCCGGCCGATTGTCGCGGGAACAGGGCTGGCGGGTGACAAGAGTGGGCACGAGGGTGCGCAATCCCCTCCTCGGCATGCCCGATGTCTGGGAGCAGCAGGTCTTGACCACATTTGCCGAGCGAGCGGCCAAGGGAGAGGATTTGATGGGAATGACGCACAGTGAGATTGTTACGGAACCGAACGGGCGGTACTACCGGTTTATGAAACCGATCGTGGTGCAACCCCATTGTCTTCTTTGCCATGGGCCAAGCGATCGGATACCGGAAGAAATAACAACGGTGCTGAAGGCGCAATATCCCTTCGATCAAGCGACGGGGTACGAGGTCGGCGATCTGCGGGGAGCGGTGAGCATCAAACGGCCGCTAGGCGCCGAACGGTAGGATCAATGGCCCCGATGGATGATCCTGAGGGTTTGAGAACCAGTTTCTGAGCGAGAGTCGGCCATTTGGTTATTCAAAAAGAGAGGATAGGCATGAAGGCACGTCTCTTCGGTGTTCTGACTGTTGCCATGGTCTTGCTCATGAGCGCTCCGATGCCGGCTGTGTCTCAGCAGGGGGCTCCCAAGGAAGGCAAGGTACTCTATGAACGGCATTGTGCCGGGTGTCATGGAACCGCCGGTGACGGACTGGGGTCCGACATCAAAGATCTGATCGTGCCTCCGGTGAATTTCCGGTCGGCCAAGTCACGGATCAAGACGGATATGGAACTGTATCTTTCGATCAAGCACGGCGTCCTTTTCAGCCCCATGCACGGATGGGCGGATCGTCTGTCGGATCAAGAGATCTGGGACATCTTGTCGTATATCCGGAGTTTCGCTCCCTTTGATCCAATCGGCTGAGGCTCGACTCCGTTTCGGGCGATGGGCTTTTCCCATTGAAAGGTTTTACGGAAGACGGTTAAATCTGTATCATCAAGAACCCCAATCAATATGGCGCTGGCTTGGTCGAGCTCATGCGTCTTTAACGAGGAGGATTGCCATGGCACGTTATGAGGACGAAGATTCCGGTGCGAGCACTGCGCTTGCGTTCCTTGCCGGTGCGATTGTGGGAGCCATCGCCGGTATACTGCTAACGCCGAAGTCGGGGCCAGAGACTCGACGGGCCATCAAGGATTACGCGGAGCAAACGGAGGAAGAAATTATTGAGAAGGCGAAGGAGGCCCGTTCCGCGCTCGATGAGATGATCGAACGGGGCAAACGATACGTGGCGGAAAAGAAAGCGGACGTCGAGGCGGCGGTGAAGGCCGGTCGCGAGGCCATGAAGGCAAGGATGGAAAAAGGCCATGAGGGCTAGGTGGGCGGCAGGTGGTTCCATGGGGAGGGCGCCGATCGCCAGTCACGGGCTTCTTGAACAAAGTAGGGTGGGGGGGGATTGATGGAAAATATCGTTCAGGCTCCACTTCTGGGTACCGAGGTCTGATGAATCGGCGTCTCATCATCGTCGGCGGAGTCGCGGGAGGGGCTACAGCGGCGGCCAGAGCGAGGCGCTTGTGCGAGGCATGTGACATCATCATTTTCGAGCGGGGCCCGCACGTGTCGTTTGCCAACTGCGGCTTGCCCTACTTTGTCGGCGGTGAGATCGCTGAGCCGGACAGTTTGTTGGTGCAGACACCGGCGAGCCTCAAGGCCCGGTTCAATCTCGATGTACGAGTCAAGACGGAAGTGATCCGTATCGACCGGGCGGCCCGTCTCGTGCGTGCACGAGAGGTGGAGACCGGCCGGGAATATGACGAAAGCTACGATGCGCTGATCCTCTCCATGGGGGCGTCACCCCTCAACCCGCCGCTGCCGGGAATCAACCGGCCAGGCCATTTTGTCGTGCGGAACATTCCCGATGTCGAACGGATTATGGCTTGGTCGAGCGAGTGCGGCCGCTGTCGGGCCGTGGTGGTGGGCGGCGGGTATATCGGCTTGGAAATGGCCGAACAGTTGCGACGGCGCGGTTACGAGGTGACAGTGGTTGAAGCACAGCCTCAAGTGATGGCGCCGCTTGATCCGGACATGGCCGCCTGGTTGCACCGGGAGTTGCGCGAGAACGGAGTCACATTGTATCTCAACGATCCGGTCGTGGCGTTCGAGCCTCCCTCAGAAGAGGAGCCGGCCAAATCGTCTGTCGTGGTGCTCAAGAGCGGCCGCCGGTTGCTGGCTGATACGGTCGTACTCAGCATGGGAGTCAAACCGGAAGTGACGTTGGCAAAAGAAGCTGGTTTAGAGATTGGCGCGCTGGGCGGTATCCGGGTCGATGAACAGCTCAGGACCAGCGATCCCTCGATCTGGGCCGTGGGTGACGCAATCGAAGTCCGTGACGGGGTGACCGGGCAATGGGCCTTGGTTCCACTGGCCGGACCAGCCAATCGCCAGGGCCGCATCGCCGCTGACAACATTCTGGGCCGTCCCGCTCGATACGAGGCGACGATCGGGACGTCCATTCTACGGCTCTTCACCCTGACCGCTGCCTGCACGGGAGCCAATGAAAAGACCCTCCGTGCGGCTGCTATTCCCTTTCAAGCCGTTCACCTGCATCCTGGTTCCCATGCGGGCTACTACCCAGGAGCCGAGCCGATCGCGATGAAAATTCTGTTCGCGCCGGAAACGGGGAAGCTGCTCGGCGCGCAGGCCGTCGGTCGAGAAGGGGTGGACAAACGGATCGATGTGTTGGCGACCGCGCTCAAAGCCGGCATGACGGTCCACGATCTGGTGGATCTGGAATTGGCCTATGCGCCTCCCTACGGTTCTGCCAAGGATCCGGTCAATGTGGCGGGGATGGTGGCGCAGAACGTGGTGAAGGGCGACGTGGCGCTCGCACAATGGCGAGAGGTTGCCTCGTTCGATCCTCGGACGACCTTCTTGTTGGATGTCCGTCGGCTTGATGAACGGGTGAAGGGAGCGATCCCCGGTTCGTTCCATATCCCACTGGATGAGTTGCGGGACCGCATGGACGAACTGCCGCGAGACCGCGAGGTCGTTGTCTATTGCCAGACGGGACAACGGTCGTACATCGCGGCCCGTCTCTTGAGCCAACATGGTTTTCGGGTGAGGAACCTGACGGGTTCCTATCGCACATGGGAAGTGGCTCAATGTCACTAATGATGACGAGTGGGCGGACGGACGCCAGGGGGCCAACGATCGAGCGGTGGAGCGACGGGAAGGATGGAATTTAAGGATTACTACAAGATTCTCGGTGTGGAGCGGACGGCCACGGCCGATGAGATCAAGAAGGCCTATCGCAAGCTTGCGCGGACCTACCACCCCGACGTCAACAAGGAGCCAGGGGCGGAGGCACGATTCAAGGAAATCAGCGAGGCCTATGAGGTGTTGAGTGATCCCCAGAAACGGGCTGCCTACGACCAACTGGGTCGGCGCTGGCAAGCAGGAGAGGAATTCACCCCGCCGCCGGACTGGGCGGCCGGATTTGAATTTTCTCCGGGCCGATTCTCGACGGAAGAGGCCGCTGATTTCAGCGACTTCTTTTCCAGTCTCTTCGGCAATTTTACTCGCCGTGCCAGTGGAGGACGAGTCCGTGGCGAAGATCGACACGCGAAGATCGTCATTCCCCTCGAGGATGCCTTTCATGGAGCGACCCGCACGATCACGTTGCGTGTTCCGGACCTGGATGCACAAGGCCGAGTTTCGCTCCGCGAGCACACGCTCAAGGTCCGGATTCCCAAGGGCATCCGTGAAGGTCAACTGATCAGGCTGGCTGGCCAGGGCGCACCGGGATCAGGCGGCGCACCGGGCGGCGACCTCTACTTGGAGGTCCATTTTGATTCCCATTCACTCTACAGGGTGGATGGCCATGATCTGTCGTTGACCTTGCCAATTACTCCTTGGGAGGCAGCGCTAGGGGCGACCGTGAAGGCACCGACGCCGACCGGCGTGGTGGAGGTCAAGATTCCGCCGGGCTCGCGAAGCGGACAGAAGCTGCGACTCAAGGGGCGTGGGATTCCCAGCGATCCGCCAGGTGACCTGTATCTCGTGTTGGAGGTGGTGTTGCCGCCGGCGGACACGGAACGGGCTCGGCAGCTCTACCGGATGATGGCGCAGGAGTTAGCGTTTAATCCACGACAGGAGCTCGGCGTGTGAGGAGGGTGGAGATGGAAGACGATGTCCTAACAGGCAGCATCGTGGGATATGAGGATGTGTTGACCGTGGAAGAGTTTGCCAGAGCCTGTCATGCCGAGGTGCGATGGGTCGCTGAGTTGGTCGAAGTGGGCATTCTGGCCAAACGGGGGCACGATCAGGCTGCCTGGCGGTTCTGCGCGGCGGACCTGGCCTGTGCTCGCCGAGCCGCTCGTCTCCAGCGGGACTTCGAAGCCAGTATAGAGACGGTCGCGGTCATGCTGGATCTGCTGAACGAGATTGACCGTCTCCGCGAACGGCTCCGGCGAGCTGGACTTGATGCTGATGGCTGATCCACTGCATATCGTCTGCCCCCATTGTGACGGCATCAATCGCGTGCCAGCGACTCGCCTGGGCGAAGGACCCAAGTGCGGTCTGTGCCATGGGCCGTTGTTCGTGGGCCAGCCGATCATGTTAACGAAGGCGAATTTTGAGACCCATATCTCACGTAATGATATTCCGGTCGCGGTCGATTTTTGGGCGCCCTGGTGCGGGCCCTGTGCGATGATGGCGCCTGCCTTTGAGCAGGCGGCCAAAACCTTAGAGCCTCGTGTTCGATTGGGGAAGGTCAATACGGAAGAAGAACATGAGATCGCGGGCCGGTATGGGATCACGGGAATTCCCACCCTGATTCTCTTTCGCCACGGGCGCGAAATTGCGCGGCAAACAGGGGCCATGGGGGTACAAGATATCTTGCGGTGGATTCGCGCCTTTCTCTAAAACCAACAGACCGGCGATGAAACGTTCCGTCTTGTTTTTGTGTACCGGCAACTCCTGCCGATCGATCCTGGCCGAAGCCACGTTCAACGCGCTGGCAGGCTCAAAGTGGCGCGCCATGAGCGCGGGCAGCCATCCGACCGGCAGGGTCCATCCCCGCTCGTTGGCTTTGTTGCGACGGGAAGGCATTGCGACGGAGGGCTTACACAGCAAGTCGTGGACCGACCTTTCCATTGTGCCGGACTTGGTGATCACGGTGTGCAATGATGCGGCGGGAGAAGCCTGCCCGGCTTATCTTGGTCCGGCGCTGCGCGTTCATTGGGGTGTCGAAGATCCGGCCAAAGCGACCGGAACAGAGGCGGAGATCGACGCCGCGTTTGAGCGAGTCTATCGCACGTTGCGGGCGCGCATTGAGGCGTTATTGAAATTGCCGCTCGACCGGCTCTGGGATGATCGAGCCAAGCTCAAAGCGGAGCTTGATGCCATCGCCACGTGTAGGTAGAAGGTCGGCTTATCTGCTCCTCCTCCGCTGAAAGATTCTTCGTCGGCTGACAGCCATGCCCTCGCCCAGCAGGCCATCATTCCCCCAAAGGCTCTTGTTGCGACCGGCATAATCTGTTAAGAGGAGGCGGGCTCGTTGCCGCAAGGTCAGTCACGCGACCGATAACAGAGAGGAGCAACTCATGGGAGAACGGAAGACCATCACAGCATGGTATGAAGAGGATCACAATCGCCTCGATGACCTGTTCAAGACGTTTCAGACGACGAAACGGTCGGATTTTGCGAAGGCCAAGGAGGCGTTCAAGGACTTCAAAGTCGGATTGCAGCGCCATATAGTGTGGGAGGAGGAACTGCTGTTTCCCCTGTGGGAGCAGAAGACGGGGATGACCGACGGCGGGCCGACGTTTGTGATGCGGCATGAGCATCGGCAGATCGGGCAACTGCTCGAATCCATTCATGAGAAGGTGGCGCGGCAGAGTCTCGACAGCGATCAAGAGGAACAGGTGCTGCTCAGCGTTCTGGGTTCGCACAATATGAAAGAGGAGCGGGTGCTGTACCCGTCCATCGACAACGTGACCAGCGAAGAAGAACGGGCGAAGATCTTTCAAGACATGGAGACCATCCCCGAAGATCGCTATAACGCCTGCTGTGGTGATCACTGACGGAGCCACCTGTATGGGAGTGACGGGTTGGGACAACGAACGGTCGTCATGAGGCCTGGAGAGCAGAAAGGGCTCGTCCGAATCCACCGGCGCACCATGACCATCGGCACACTGATTCTCGCTTGTTGGATCGGAGGGCAATTGCTCCCCCTCTCCGTTGAAACAGGCTGGGCCGACTCCCCTTCGCCAACAACCCCAATGCTCAAGGGAACTGTCGCCAAAGGCCGCGAGATCTTCAATGGGAGTGGTGCCTGCCATGTCTGCCATGGCATTGACGGGTATCTTGGGCGAATGGCAAGGCTTGAACCCAAAGCCGCCGAACTGATCGCGAAGTTGAATCTCCCCCCTTCGGACCTCCGCAATGTGGCCGGGCTCCGGCTCAAGACCAACAAAGAACGGGCCCGCGTCATCCGAGATGGGCATGCCAGCTCAAGCCTCCTGTTGCAGCAGGCGATGACCGATCAAGACATTGCCGACCTGCTCATGTACCTGGCCTTTCTGCGGAAAGATCCGAATCCAATGGCGGACTGACCGGTGTGCGACGACCAGACCGGAGCTTGCGCGGCGAATGCCTCACGGCCGTCGGTTTTGACGGAGAAGAGAGCCGTTTTATTCGAATCACTCCGTTCGCGTGTGGGCCCCTTGTTTCTCTTGTATGATTTAACAGTTTGATCCCGCCGATTGCAGGTCACTTCGATGGGATGGGAAGATGGGCGGTGCAAAGTTGTGGAAGACCAACCAGTCTCTCAACCAAAGGAGGTGCGCCGTGCGCGTCGCGATATCGGTGGCTCTGTGGGCGATCGCCACAGCAGTTTCAATAGGTTCAATGGCGACGTGGTCTTGGATGACCGTCCAGGCACAAGAGCGGCAATTCGGAACTCCCAAAGGGACGGAAGGAACCAGGATTTTCAAAGCCACGGAGCATCCCTATTACAGCGGTGAGTTTCGTTTGAGAGGGGAACGGGCGGTCCTTGTCGGGAGCATGGAGGACATGCCGCCATGGGACCATCTCGACTATGCGGGGAAACGGCTCAAGCCGGTGCAGGGGACGATTGAGATCGAGGTCAACGAGAAGACCAACACTGGTCTGGTGGTGGCCGAGTTTGTGGAGGGTTCTCAGCGGTATCGAATCGTCCTCGATCGGTTTACGGAGAAAGCGCCGTTTCAAGACGGCGGCATCGCCACCAGGATCTATGAGCACGGCGATTCAAACAACGGCGATCCTCTCTATCCGAAAACCTGGCTGTACCTGGGCGGGTGGGGCACTGCGACGGTGTACAAGGATGACGAGGTGCTCTACAAAGACTATGACGCGCACTTCATGGTGATGGAGCGCTCGCGGGATCCCCAGACCCACGTGGTTCGGTACCCCGTCGCACGGACATTGCCGGGCGGCGAGACGGATCCAGGCGGCATGGAGATCGACCTGTGGGTTCGGTCGAAAGAACAGAACTCAGCCAACTTCCCTCCCTTTGAGACCTTTGTTCATCTCTATTGGGAAGAAGTCACCTGGCGGTGATCGGAGCGTTCACAGTTCGGGGGAAACGGCCGGCAGGGACCGATGAGCGAGTCCGTGCGGAGGCTCGATCGGAAAGACCACATCGTCAATGTTCAGAAGGTGCATGGACCAGCACCCGTGCATCGACGACCCGACACCCCTGACCGTCAGGCAGCACGATGATTGGGTTGAGGTCAAGTTCGCTGATGATGGGGATTGTCTCGACGAGGTGGGAGATCCGCAAGAGCGCATCTTCGAGTGCCCGCTCATCCATTGCCGGCCTGCCTCGGTAGCCGGTGAGCAGGGGATACCCTTTCAGATTCCGAATCATCCTAGATACGTCGTGTTTCGTGAGGGGAGTGAGCCCCAGTTGAACGTCACCCAGAAGTTCGACCAGCACACCGCCCAGGCCGACCGCGATCACAGGGCCCAAATGCGGATCGCGGGTCGCGCCGATCAGCACCTCCACGCCGCTTGGCACCATCGGTTGCACCAACACGCCTTCCATTACATCCGATTTGCCGGCCTGCGCGAGCCTTTCTTTGATGGTATGAAAAGCCTGGGTGACGGCTTCCGCGTCAGTGAGATTGAGGCACACCGCACCAAACTCCGTTTTGTGCAGAATGTGATGGGACGCGAGTTTCACCGCCACCGGATAGCCGATGGTTTTGGCAGCCCGGACAGCTTCCTCTGGATTGGTTACAAGGTGGCCCAAAAGCGGGACGTTCACCGTGCTCAGCAGGGCCTGCACCTCTTCTGTCGTGAGCCAGCCTGGCCCGCGCTCGGCGAGGGCCTTGACGCAAATGGCCCTAGCCTGGGGCACGTCAAGATGGGGCAGCTCACGGACAGGCGGTAGGAACACCCCCTTTGCTGACAGTTCTCGCCATGTTTCGTAAGACAAGATACGGCTGATAGCGAAGGCGGGCATTTCCGGGGAGCGATAGGTTGGGATGACCGCTCCATCGATATCGAAGTGGCGGTCCGCATCGCCCTCGGCCATCCAACAGAGAAAGACGGGTTTGCGACTGCCGGCCAGCCTTGCTGCACGGATTCCCCTCGCAATGCCGGCTGCAACTTGATCGTTGTCCGCGACATTGATCGACAGATGCACGATGATGAGGGCATCGAGGACATCGGACCGTAATAGGGTTTCGACGGCGGCCGCATGTTGGTCTTCCGTTGCGATCCCGATCATGTCGACAGGGTTTGTGAGCGCCGCCAGTGGCGACAGAAACGAAGCCAGTGTGGCACTGACCGATGGCGGCAGTGGAGGGACGAGCAATCCTTCGTTCCCGCAACTGTCCGCGCACAGGACTCCGGCTCCGCCGGAGTTGGTCAGGATGCCGACACGGCGGCCGACGGGGTGTCGCTGGTTGGAAAACGCCACGGCGAGCGCAAGCCACTCCTCCACCGTCAAGACTCGGATGACACCGCATTGAGTGAAGAGAGCGTCCACGGCCCGGTCGTTGGTCGCCAGGGCCGCTGTATGTGAGCCGGCAGCCGCTTGGCCGGCCGTGGTGCGTCCGGCTTTCAAGGCGATGATCGGTTTGTGCCTGCCGACTCTCTCGGCGAGCCGTCGAAACCGTTGGGGCTCAGGGATGGTTTCGAGGTACAACAAGATGACCTGGGTAGTGGCATCCTGTTCCCAATATTCCAAGAGGTCGTTGACGTTGACGTCCACATGATTGCCGAGACTCACGTACGTGGAGATGCCAAGATTGACCCGTCGGGCCGCCATGACCACCATGGCGCCGACGCCTCCACTGTCCGAGGCGATGGAGACGGATCCGAAAGGCGGAAGAACCGGGGTGTAGGTCGCGTTGAGCCTGAGAGTCGGATCACGGTTCATGAGGCCGAAACAATTCGGTCCGATGAGGCGGATGCCGTGTTGCTGAATCTTCGTGCGCAGTTCCCGCTCGATCCTGGCTCCTCTTTTGCCCGTTTCGGCAAAACCGGCGGCGATCATGATGACGGCCGGTACCGGCTTGGCGGCACACTCGTCGATCACGGACAGAGCGAGATGGGCGGGAACGGTGATGACCGCCAGGTCAATCGAGTCCGGGATGGCTGAGAGAGAGGAGAACGCGCGCAGGCCGTCGATGGTGTCAACATGAGGATTGACGGGGATGATCGAGCCGGTAAACCCTCCGCTTCGCAGACAGTTCAATACCCGATGCCCGATGCTGCCTTTTTCACGGGATGCCCCGACCACAGCGACGCGACGAGGGCGGAAGAACGGCGTGAGGGATCCTGCAAGGTGATCGGACGAAGAGCCGGTCATTGATATTCTTCTACACGAAGTGAATCCAGCGGCTCAATGCGGGTGGATTCACGGCGACGGTCACCTGTGATCAGGCGAGCCACTGAGGGCGAAACAGCAAGACGATCCCTAACCCGATCATGACCGATCCGCCGGCGAGTTTGAGCCAACGGCCGGCTCGTTCCTGCAATTTTCTTCGGCTCAGCGTGACCACTGCAATCGCAACCATGAGGCCGTCATCGAAGATGTAAGCCAGGTTGTAGAGACCAAGGTAGCCATAGTATTCCCAGGCCGAGAGCTGTTGTGCGGTGAGGATTTGAGTATAGAGCATGGGGAAGCCAGCCGTACACAGCAGTTCGATCATGTTCACAAAGACGGCCAACACCACGGTGCCTACCAAGGCGCCAGGGAGATGATCAGCTTGAAGGATTCGGCGAACCATGGTGTAGAACCGTGGTTTCGTCGAGTCGGGGATACCTAACGAGATACCACGTCGAAAGGCGACAAAATCTTTGACGTTGACCGCTCCCATGAAGCAGGCGACACAGCCCAGCGCAACCTGGATGGCGCGGGAAAAGCCGATGACCAGAAATACGTTGAGCCATGCGGCCATGAAGGCCAAGTACACCAGACCACTGACGAGGACGAACGTGCCGGCGATGAGCGCCATCTTGAACCGATCCTGAAGATTGACGAGCAGCGACAGGAGAAAAAGCAGCACCCACATCGCGCAGGGATTGAACCCGTCCAGCAGGCCGATGATGACGGTGAAGAGTGGAAGGCCGAAATCCTTGAGGTGCAGCCGACCGAACCACGGTGTCTCGATACTGTCGATGAGCGAAGGTGCTGCGGTGGCCGGCGCGTTGCGGGCCAGGAGCGCGCGAATGTCCGCGCCGGTCGTCTCATTGGAGCGAAAGCCGATAATCAGGTCTGTTCCGATAAGGAAGGTGGGAACCCCAATGACGGACATGCCTCGATCACGGGCCAGTGCGGCAAGCCGTTGTCGCGCGCCTGCATCCTCGCCGATGTCATAGAACTTGATCCGAAGCTCCGGCTGCTCGCGGCGTAGGGCGTCTAAGAAGACTTTGGCGGTCTCGCAATGGGGACAGCCTGCGCGAAGGAAGACCTCGATGTCAGGCGGAGCATCGTGGATTTGGACATCTGGGCCTCCAGCGGCTGGCCCGATAACAAGGGACAGGACAAGCGTCAGGGTAAATGGCCACCGGGCTGTCGGTCGCCGGAGCACGGGTGACGTTAGCTGACAATGTCGGGAGGAATTCTGGCTCGGATGTAGGACAACACGTCCAGCATCTGCTCGTCCGTCAGTTTGCCGCGGAAACTGTGCATCGGGGTGAACAGCACGCCGTTGGCGATCGAGACGAGCAATTCCCAATCGGTCTTGGATCGGCTGGCCGGAGACCGGAAATCAGCCGGAGGTACGATCAAGTCTCGACTGTCCGGTCCGTTGCCATCGAGGTTGGTTCCGTGGCAACGCAGACACTGTTGTTGGTACACCGCTTCTCCCGCCTTGGGATTGCCGCGAAGCACCTGCGCGGTGGCCCAGGGGGTCGCCGCCAAAAGAATGATGAGACTTGCCGCCACGACGATGTTCATGGTTGATCTCCTTGCCACTGTTTTTTTACCGGATCACCAACACCGGACAAGATACATGATGGACGATCGCGTGAGAGACGCTCCCCAGGAGAAAACGCGCGACGCCTCTTCGTCCATGTGAGGAGGCAATCACAAGGTCCAAGGTTTTGGCTTCTTCTCCGATAAGAGCCGCCGGGCTGCCGACTGATACCTTGGTGCCGGTTGTATAGCCGGCGTCGGACAGTTTGGCCGCCGTGTTCTTGACGAGCTGTTCGGCATAGGCCTCCGCTCCCTCCCACCAGGTCCTCGCCTCCATTCCATCGTAGGGGCTGTCCAATCCAATGGGAACGACGACGTTCAACACGCGAAGTTCCACCGGTGTTGCGAACCGGTAGCGGGTCAGCCAGTCTACAATGCGATCGGCATCGTCACGACCTTCGACGGCGACCAAAGCCTGCTGGATCGGGCGCACCGATCCCTTGACGATCAAGGTGGAGCGAGACGTATGGGAGAGGACTCGGTGGGAGACGCTGCCGAGCACCGTTTCGGCGAGCCGGCCTCGCCCTCTGGCACCCACGACAATCAGATCGGCAGAGACGGTCTGGGCGCTGTCGAGAATGACTTGGGCGGGACTGCCAATCTCATTGACCTTACGCACGGTGGGGACATCGGGTGGCACTAGTGCTGCTGCCCGTTCGAGCAGTTGGTGTCCGGCGTTGACCATGGCGTTGCGGAAGTCATCGTATCCCTGCAGATTGGCCGCTTCCGCCACGATGGGTTGCTCGAACAGGCCAAGGTTGACGCCGTGCACCAATGTGACGTCTGTGGGATGGTAGAGCTGAAACGTTTGAGAGACGGCCGCGAAGGCTTGGTCAGACCAATCGACACCAATCACGATTCTCATGGGCACGGCTCCTCTCTCACGTCAAAGATGGAGAACGGCCCCATGTGGTGGCAGCCTCTGGAGCCGCCAACAGAGGTTGCTCGCAGAGAGCCAACCGTTCCATGCATCGCATCTGCTCGTGTTCTTCCTGCGATTCTTTGGTCCATTGGCGCACGCGGACTGTCTGGCTTTGATTGTATGCCAGTCGTGGATTGAGTCTGCCGGTGGTCTACGGAAGTGGTTGGAAGGAAAGTCGTCCCCCAACCCTGTTCTCTATCAAGCGTAAGGTGTTTCATGGAGGGCCTCAATGGCTAGAGCCGGTCGCTTTTTTTCTAGCCTAGCGTGCTAATGCGAAGAGGATCGAGCATGCTCACGCAAGGCTTCCTCAGCAAGGTGGAGATATTCTACGACCTCCCGGTCAGTTACTTGCGCAAAATCCGCATAGTGGTTTCCCACCGCCCAAAAGGGGTCCGGTGTTGCCAGGACCACCAACTCGTCAACGAGCGTTCGCACTTCTCTGATCGTGTCCGCTGGTCCAACCGGAATAGCAGCCACGAGGCGCTGGGGGGCATGGCCCCTGATTGACTGAATGGAGGCAAAAAAGGTGGAGCCTGTGGCGATTCCATCATCCACCAGAATGACGGTACGGTTAGTCAGAACAGGAAAGGAGCGATGCTGGCGATAAAGAGCTTGCCGACGGGTAATTTCCTCCTGCTGCCCATGAAGCAGCCTTGATAGGTCCGTTGGACTTATGTGATAGACGGTATCAGCCGTCGGGTTCCAATAGACACTGCCGGCTTCGTCAATGGCGCCGAGGGCATATTCGGGATTGTCTGGTGCTCCAATCTTTCGCACGATAAGAACATCAAGGGGGAGATGGAGTGCCAGACTCAACTGATATCCCACCACCACTCCGCCTCGTGGGAGAGCGAGAATAATACCCCCCGGGTAATCGTGGTAATGAGCCAGCCGTTCAGCCAGCCGGCGTCCGGCTTCTTCACGATTTTGAAAGATCATGATTCCGCTCGTGCTCTTGCCGGTGACGGCGCTGCTGCCGTCCAACACGTTTCATCTCTTCGTTCCTCGCTGCTAAGTGCGGCGGAATGTGGCCTTCTGCTCCGGCGCCCTCATAGGTGAGGGCGGATCACGGGGAGTGGCCCGTGATCCGCGTACTTTTTATCCCACCTTCACCTCGATCGCTTTCGGTTTGGCCTTCTCTGACTTCGGGAGGTGGATGGACAGCACTCCGTCTTTATACGTGGCGCTCACCTTGGAGCCGTCGGCGTCTTGCGGCAAGGCGAAGCTGCGAAGGAAGCTGCCGTAGGCTCGTTCAACCCGGTGATATTTTTTCCCTTTTTCATCTTTCTCGTATTTGCGTTCTCCACTGATCGAGAGCACGTCGTCCTCAATGTTGATCTTGATGTCTTCTCGCTTCATCTCCGGGAGCTCAGCTTTAATGAGATATTCCTTCTCATCTTCCGTAATGTCAACAACCGGTGCCCAGTCGGCGACCGCGATAGCCTCTTTCTTCTCGCCGCTCCCTTCCGGCGAGCGCCCGAAGAAAGTGGAAAGACGTTTTTCCATTTCTTCGAGCTCTTTCCAGGGATTCCAACGGATAGCCGGTTCCCATCTGGTGAGACCTGCCATGATATCCTCCTTTCGTTTGTAAGCAGCGGCTGATGCCGCTGGTTTCATCTACTGCGGGCTGGCTTTGTCCCGCTCAGTTGCCCTCCTCAGTTTCTGCGGCAAACTCTGCATCGATGATGCCACTAGGGGGAGAAGTCAGAGAGATGGTTGTTTCGCGGGAAAAACTCAGCGGATAAATGGCCATCGACTCGCAACGGTGAGGCGATCTGTTGCATTACAGGACAGATGAACGAGGAAGGCTGTGGAATCTTTCACCGGTGGAGGAGAGCATCGAGCCGGGAGGAGGGAAATGGGGAACATGCTGCTGCTCCCCTTAGTGGAGGTGGAGCAACGGAAGCCGTCCTTCTCTCATGCTCTACGCCTAGCTGGGAGAAGGTAAAAGGGTTCTGGTGGTTTGAGGGGGAGAAGGGAAACGGTCGAGCCTCATGCTGATCCACGAGACGGCATCCTCATCGCGGAGGATGCCCGTCGGTTGGTTAGTCGATTGGGCATGCCAGATGGTTGGATTCGTTTAGAGAGGGCTGGCGATTGTCTTTGCCTCGGAGAAAAGGAGGAAGAAAGGGGGCAAGCCGTATTGATGCGTCGCTTGCGAGAGGTCAAGGAAGAATCCATTCTGGAAAGGATGGCTCTAATGAGAAGATTGATTAGCAAACAGGGAGGTGTTGGTAGTTATGGTTGAAGCCCCCAAAAATGTAGAGGAGTACCGGATCACAAATCGCTGCCATCGATGTGGTGGGTTGATGGTGCAAGAGAAAGTCATTGCGCTGAACTTGTTTGAGTGGCGGTGTGTGAGTTGCGGCGAACGGATTGATCCGGTAATCCTTGCCCATCGTCGAGCTGCCAGTTCAAAAAGCCTTCTGCGCGAAGCAGCAGAGAAGTTGTTCGCTGACCCTCGTAAGGGTGATTTAAACTGATCATCGGTTCTGTCGCTGTCAGGTAGGAGAGCTCTTGGGACACGCTTTAAAGGGGCTCGGAAGAGGGAGCTCTCCTTTGGTCGGCGGTCCTCTTTCCCGAAGGCGATGGATGATGGACAAGGACAAGAGGGATAAAAAAATTCGCTGTGTGAAGAGAGCTTGAGGATCAATGGGTCAATGAGAGGATGGGACTGTAGTAAGGGGTTATGGTGGCTTGGAAGTTGTCAGAAGTGAAAGAAAAAATTAAAGAAGGTCAGTAGGGCTTCTTTTGATGGCCTTATTGATCCGAGCATCTACGACATCGACGGGAAGGAAAACCTGCTTTGCTACTCCTCCCAGAAAGCAACAAAGAGCACTCTACTTCATATTTCATCATCACATAACCTGTCAGATTGATTAAGGGTTTTTTGAAGCAAGGTCTGGTTAAGATTAATCATTCAGGAGAGGATGTTACAGAGAATATTTTTTATAATGTCCATCATTCTTGACATACGAGTGTCCAAAAATCTTGACAATGATGATTTGACAGAATAAGCTTGCGTCCGCTAAGCCAAGCGTTCCGAAGGAATGAAATGAGGAATGAAATGAATTGATAGGTTGTGGGTGTCAGACCTTGTGGCGGGGGAAGCTTCCTAATCTCGTGCTTGTTCGAGGGAAGTTATGCTTTTGCTCAAGGACCAACTATGGTGGGTCACTTCGTCAAACAATCACTTGTCTGAACGAAAGGAGCAGCCATGGAGCCTAAAATCCTGACATTCATTGTGATCATGCTGGTTCTCCTCATTGGTGGTCTTATCGTTTATAAGAAAGGGCAACAATAAAAACGGGAGCGTTCTTCCGTTTTCTCTTGTTGTAAGCCACTGAGGCCGGGGCACGGTTTCCTTCCGAATTGTCTGAGTGCAGATCCCAGAAGCGATTGTTCCCTGGTGAGCTGGGGTGTGCCTCTCTCTCAAGGTGAGGTGGCGACAGAGAAGACGGCCTCGGGGTTATTTTTTATTGATGTTGGCGTTAGCCAAGGGGCTTTGCCTTGCCACCAGACCGTGGGCCATGGCCAACGGGGAGAGGCATGGTGACTTGCTATTCCTTAATAGCTCGCACTCGTTTTTGTAAGTACGCATTCCTCACAGCAGCATAAAGGTCAACAACCGATTCCTCCACGCCTTGAAATTTTTCCAGGTTCAAGGATCGGTCATTGACCACCTCCGTTACTTTAGCGGTCAATAAGATGAGAGAGGTGGTTAATCGGCTGCTGTGAGGAACAGCGGAGGGAATCTGCTCAATCTCGATGATGGGTAGAGCTAGCCAATAGATGGGGTTAAAAAACACGTCCCCTATATACCCGACAAAGTCGCGAACGGTAAAAGGTGGATAGAGTGGGACAATGAGGTAGGGGCCTGGTGGGACCCCATAGAATCCAAGGGTTTGCCCGAGATCTTCCTCGGGCGTGACAAGGTCCATATCGCTTGCCCAATCGATAAATCCTGCGATCCCGATGGTGGTGTTGATGAGGAAGCGTCCCACCTCAATTCCCGCTCCTCGGAACTTCCCTTGCAAAACATTGTTGACGAATCGAGGAACAAACCTCGCGTTATAAAAAAAATTGCTAATCCCTTCCTGAAGGAGGTCCGGCACGACAAGGTTATAGCCAGTTGCAACGGGCTTCAGAATCCACCGGTCGACTTGCCGGTTGAACTCAAAGATCTTTGTGTTGAGCGGCTCCCACGGATCATATTCCTCGATGTCCAATTCACCGGCTTCAGCGAAGGGATCATAGGGTTCATCAGAGGAGCTTGTAGGGCCGCCTGGTTCTTCTGCCAAGTTGGAAGAGGCTGTCGCATGGTGAACGGCTGTACTTGGGAGGGTGTCGGTGTGAAAGGAGAGATCGGTTGAAGAAATGGCCTGAGCAGTAGGGCCGAGG
>JANDJC010000015.1 GCA_024331045.1 Nitrospira sp. | reverse complement strand
GAGGCCGACACTCGCGAGCGTTCAGCCGGTTCTCAGGACATGCAATCCTCTGCCGGCCGGTTTCTCGTGATGCGCGAACCGGGGAAAAGTGGCTAACTTGTTGAAATTCACAGGAAAGGCTTGCGGGCTTTGGCACGAACTCTGTATGATGAATTGCCTGCAAAAGAAAAGACACCCTCAGGTCGTGCTCCATGCTGAAAACCGCGTTAAAACGATACTTTTTGACCGGCCTCTTGGTGGTGACCCCTATCTGGGGTACGGTCTTGATCCTCAAGACCCTCTTTGTCACCGTCGATAGTATTTTAGGGGACACGGTCGCACGCCTTGCTCCCAGCCACTATGTGCCGGGACTGGGTATCGTCATGCTCGTGGTCCTGATTTTCGCTGTTGGCCTGTTCACGGCGAATTTCATGGGTCGGGCGGTGGTGACCATTTGGGAAGACTGGCTGAACCGCCTGCCACTGGTCCGGGGCATCTATTCGACGTTGAAGTCCATGATGGATGTTCTCTCGTTTTCTGACCGGGGTTCGTATCGACGTGTCGTGCTGATTCAATTTCCGAAAAACGGCAGCTATTGTTTTGCCTTTGTTACTGGTGTGACCAAGGGGGAGACGACCACCTTGAGCCAAGAGCCGTTAGTCCATGTCTATGTGCCGACCTCTCCCAATCCCACCTCGGGGTATTTTCTATTGGTTCCGGAACAGGAAGTCATGTCGGTCGATATTTCCGTTGAGGAAGCGATGAAATTGATCGTCTCCGGAGGACTCTATGCTCCGTCGACATCGCTGACGCCTTCGTCGAATGTCGATCTCAAGTGGAGTGAAGTCAAGCAGCCCGAACGTGGCGTCCCCATTGGATGAATCGGTGAGATGAGCCGATAAAAAAAGAGGGGGAGCTGGATAGGTGGGGATAAGGGCAATGAAAGGGCACGATGAAGATGTCTAAATTTCCTGTGATACATGAATCGTCTCGGCTCGGAGTGGCTGTGATTGTCATGGCTGCCGGGTTGGGGACGAGGATGAAATCTAAACGGGCCAAGGTACTCCACTGTGTGGCTGGGCGGCCGATGGTGCTGTACGCGCTCGAGTTGGCCATAAACGTGGCTGGGTATCGGGTTGCCGTCGTTGTCGGTTACCAGGCCGATGATGTCCGGCGGGTGATAGGGGAGATGATCAAGGGGAAGAAGAGCGTTGGTTCTGTGGTGATCGTGGAGCAGAGCAAGCAGTTGGGAACAGGACATGCCGTTCTCCAATGTCGGCCTGTGTTCGTCAATGGAAGAGAGCCGGGCCCAACGGAGTATGTGATCATCAATGGCGATACCCCCCTGTTAACCGAAGAAACCGTGGGCGAATTGTTGAAGACCCATCGGGAGGAGAAGGCCACCGTGACCATTCTCACCGCGCTGGTGGACGATCCCAGCGGATATGGCCGTGTGGTCAGGCGGGAAAGTGGCGAAGAGAAGTGGGGCCGGCCGGAGGGAGCCGAGGTGCTCAAAATCGTCGAGGAGAGGGATGCCACGCCAATGGAACGGGGCATCAAGGAAATTAATGTAGGAACCTATGTGGTGTCGGCAGACTTTCTCTTTTCCGCCCTCGAAGAGGTGCAACCGCGGAATGCCCAGGGCGAATACTATTTAACGGATATTGTCGCGATGGCAGTCGCCCAACGGCGTCGAGTCTCCGCCGTGCGGCTGCGGAGCCCCGAGGAAGGACTGGGGGTCAACACCAGAGCACAACTGGCTGAGGCAGAGCGCATAATCCGCTGCCGGATTCGCGATCGTTGGCTCAACGAAGGAGTCACCATGATCGACCCCGATTCCGTTTGGATCGATGCCGACGTGTCGATCGGCCAAGATACGATCCTCCATCCCTATGTGACGATCGAGGGCAAGACGGATATCGGAGAGGACTGTGTCATTCGATCCCACAGTCGGCTGGTGGATTGCCAGGTGGGCAATCGAGTGGAGATTCTGGACCATTGTGTGCTGAGGGAGTCCTTGGTCGAAGATGATGTCGTGATAGGACCGTTTGCCCATCTTCGGCCGGGGGTGTTGGTTCGCCGAAAGGCTAGAATTGGCAACTTCGTGGAGATGAAGAAAACCGAATTGGGGGAGGAATCGAAGGCCAATCACTTGAGCTACCTGGGCGATGCGAAAATTGGCAAAGGGGTCAATATCGGGGCGGGAACGATCACGTGCAACTATGACGGGCTTCGGAAGCATCAGACAACGATCGGAGACCGTGTGTTTATCGGAAGTGACAGCCAATTGGTGGCGCCCGTGTCCGTGGGTGATGGGGCGGTGATTGCCGCTGGGACGACCGTTACGAAGGATGT
This sequence comes from Nitrospira sp., assembly GCA_024331045.1. Classification (GTDB taxonomy): domain Bacteria; phylum Nitrospirota; class Nitrospiria; order Nitrospirales; family Nitrospiraceae; genus Nitrospira_D. The sequence goes on along the minus strand of JANDJC010000015.1, from coordinate 53,938 downwards.
GCCGCCTGATGCACTGGCGATCGCCAGAATGCCTCAAGACAATCGCGCCGGTTGGGCGATGAAACGGCGTCTTATGGCGGAGCGGCACTCTACACCTGGGCAAGAGGCATCGGGTGAGCACATTCGTGCTGGTCCTTCACCGTCGGTGAAGGAAGGAAGGAGGTAGGAACCGTCATGTGCGGCATCGTGGGATATATCGGGGATCAACAAGCCGTCCCCATCCTTCTCGACGGTCTCGCAAAACTGGAGTATCGTGGCTACGATTCCTCGGGGGTCGCTGTCCTGCAGGACGGTGTTATCACCGTGCGGCGGAGTGTCGGCAAACTCGCCAATCTCCAAAAGTCACTGAACGAGCAGGAACTCAAGGGGACGATCGGCATCGGCCATACTCGATGGGCCACTCATGGGAAACCATCGGAGCAGAACGCCCATCCTCACCGGTCTAAAACCTGCGTCTTGGTGCACAACGGAATCATTGAAAACTATCAGGAGCTCAAACAGGGGCTGGAACGCGACGGCTACGAGTTTCGGTCGGAAACGGACACGGAAGTCGTGGCACATCTCATTGACAAACATCTTGCCAAGGGGCTGCCGCTGGCGGAGGCGGTTCGTTCGGCGGTCAGGGAAGTACGGGGCAGTTATGCGCTGGTTGTCATGTCCGAGCGGGAACCGGAGACGTTGATCGCGGCCCGATCAGGCTGTCCGTTGATCGTGGGGCGCACGGAGCGAGCGGCCTATGTCGCGTCGGATGTGATGGCCATGCTGGCCCATACAAGGGATGTCATCTACTTGGATGAAGGGGACGTGGCGATCATCGGCAGGGAGAACGTCTGTTTCGTGGATGTCGAAGGACGGCCGGTGTCACGCCCGCTGACGCGCGTGACGTGGGACGCGGCGGCAGCCGAAAAAAGCGGTTATCCGCATTTCATGCTCAAAGAAATCCACGAGCAGCCGCAAACTATTCTCGATACGATGCGCGGGCGCTATTCTTATGAGGCTGGCGAAGCTGATTTGCCCGATATCGGCCTGACGCCGCGTGACTTCGCGGACGTCGAGCGGATCTGGATCGTGGCGTGCGGGACATCGTGGCATGCTGGATTGGTGGGGAAATATCTGCTGGAAGAGCTGGCCAGGATTCCTGTCCAAGTCGATATTGCCAGCGAGTTTCGATACCGCGATCCGTTGATCGGAAAGGGGGACCTGTTTCTTGCGATTTCTCAATCGGGCGAGACCGCCGATACCTTGGCCGCGGCCAGGGAGGCAAGGGCGAAGGGTGCCAGAGCAGTTTCGATCGTGAATGTCGTCGGCAGCACGCTGGCTCGAGAATCCGACGGCGTGCTTTATACCCATTGCGGGCCGGAAATTGGTGTGGCGTCAACCAAGGCCTTCACTGCTCAATTGACCGCCCTGTATCTGTTGGCGTTGCATGTCGCTCGTGTCCGGGGGGCGATGACGGCGGTGGATGGGAAGGCGTGGCTTGATCGACTGGTTCGTATTCCTGCGCTGGTCGAACAGCTGCTGGGACGGGAAGCCGAGATCCTGGCCATCGCCAAACGGTATCACAAGAAACGGAACTTTCTGTTCCTGGGCCGAGGCATCAACTATCCGATAGCGCTGGAGGGGTCGCTGAAGCTCAAGGAGATTTCTTACATTCATGCAGAAGGCTATGCGGCGGGCGAGATGAAGCACGGCCCTATCGCTTTGATCGACAAGGAGATGCCGGTGGTGGTCCTGGCGCCGCGCGATCGATTGTACGAAAAGACGGTAAACAATCTGATGGAAGTGAAAGCCAGGCGTGCGCCCGTGATCGTGTTTGTCGCCGAAGGGGAACGAGATTTGGGAAAAGTGGCTGATGCGGTCTTCACGATTCCGGATGTTCACCCGTTGATTTCTCCAATTCTCTTCACGATCCCCCTCCAGTTGCTGGCCTATCACATCGCCGTCTTGCGCGGAGCCGACGTCGATCAGCCGAGAAACTTGGCCAAGAGCGTGACCGTTGAATAGCGGGCGGATACCATATTAAAGAAAGGGTGCCGATGAAGATCGGACGCGAGGAGGTTGAACGCGTGGCCTTGCTGGCCAGGTTGCGCCTGACCGAGGAGGAAAAAGACGTGTTCGCCAAGCAACTGAGCCAAATTCTCGATCACATTGCGCACCTCAACCGCTATGAGACGGCGGAGGTGGAACCCACCACCACGGTTACCGGGCAGGTCAATGTGTTTCGAGATGATGCGGTGCGTCCGTCATTGCCGGTGGAACAGGTGTTGGCGAACGCGCCGGAACGTGAAGGGGATGGGTTTCGTGTGCCCAAAATCATCGATGAGCGCTAAATGCCCGCACAAGCGGGCGTTTTACGAATGGCTGACCCCGAATAAACGATGAGGACTTGATGTTTCGACAAATGTTGCGTTCAAAAATTCATCGTGCCACGGTCACGGGTACGTTTCTCGAGTATGAGGGCAGTCTCACCATTGATCAGGAGCTGATGGAAGCGGCAGGGATTCTGCCGTACGAAGCCATCGTCTGCTCCAATCTGAACAACGGCGAGCGGTTTATGACGTATGCGATCAACGGGGCGAGAGGCAAGGGCGAGATCATTTTGAACGGTCCCACGGCAAGGAAGGCAGCCGTCGGCGATCAGATCATCATCTTTTGTTACGAGTATTATGGCGATGAAGAGATCAAAAAACACGCCCCCAGAATCGTCCGGGTCGATGAAAAGAACCGCATCATCCAAGTGCTGGATAAACGCTGATGGCGTTGCATAAATTGTCGTTGTACGAGCTGCAACGGAAGTTCACCGCGGGTGAGGTGAGCGCCGCCGAGATCGTGCATGCCTACGGCTTGCGAATCGCCCACGTGGAACCGAAGATCAGGGCGTTTGTCACACAGACCAAGGATCAGGCGATGGCTCACGCGGAGGTGCTCGATCGCCGGTTGAAACAGTGGCGAAAGACCGAGCCATTAATGGGAATGCCCATCGCGATCAAGGACAACATCTGCACGGAAGGCGTGCCGACAACGTGCAGCTCTCGCATGTTGCAACACTTTGTGCCGCCCTATGACGCGACTGTGGTGGCCAAGCTGCGCAAGCAGGAGTACCTGTTGATCGGCAAAACGAATCTAGACGAGTTTGCCATGGGGTCTTCCACTGAACATTCGGCCTTTGGCCCCAGCCGGAATCCATGGAATCTGCAGTGCGTGCCGGGCGGCTCTAGCGGAGGATCGGCCGCGGCGGTGGCGGCGGACGAATGTGTTGCGGCGCTGGGCTCTGATACTGGAGGGTCCATTCGACAACCGGCGGCGTTCTGTGGCGTGGTGGGATTGAAACCGACTTACGGTCGAGTGTCGCGCTACGGTCTGGTGGCATTTGCCTCTTCTCTCGATCAAATCGGTCCCATCACGAAGGATGTAAGAGATGCGGCGTTGCTCTTGAATGTGATTGCGGGCCACGATCCGTTGGATTCCACGTCGGCTGATGTGCCGGTTCCCGACTACACCAAGGCCCTGACGAAGAAACATCTGAAGAAACTGCGAGTTGGGGTTCCTCAAGAGTTTTTTACCGAAGGGCTTGATCCAGACGTTGAGGGCGCGGTTAAAGCTGCTATCAGTGAGCTGAAAAATTTGGGGGGAGAGATCAAAGACATCGAGCTTCCCCGAACGGACGCGGCTGTCGCCGTGTATTACGTACTTGCGACTGCGGAAGCCAGTTCCAATCTGGCCCGTTTCGATGGTGTCAAATTTGGCCTGCGCGCGAAGGAGACCAAAGATCTCCTCGATCTGTACATGAAGACAAGGCAGGAGGGATTCGGCCCGGAAGTCAAGCGCAGGATCATGCTGGGGACCTACGTCTTGAGCGCGGGGTACTACGACGCCTATTATGGCAAGGCGCAGGCTGTGCGGACGATGATCCGTCAGGACTTTGAGACGGCGTTCAAAGAGGTTGATGTGATAGTCACTCCAGCCACTCCGACACCAGCATTCAAACTTGGCGAAAAGAGCGAGGATCCGCTTCAGATGTACCTGTCAGACATCTTTACGATCTCTGTCAACCTGGCGGGACTTCCGGCGATCGCGTTGCCTTGCGGGGTGAGTAAGAGCGGTTTGCCGATTGGCATGCAGGTGATCGGCCGGCCGTTTGAGGAGGAAACGATTCTGCGGGTAGCTCATGCCTATGAGCAAACCACGCAGTGGCATCTCAAAAAACCCCCGATTCGATGATGGAGTAGAGATCGGGACAGATCGGATATTTATTTTTATAGGGGAAACAACTTTGTGTGAGAGCATGGTCAGTTGTCCGGTGGTGGAGGTTGTTCAATGACGATGGTGGAGACTGCCGCTATACTCGTGGCGGTGGCATTTGTGGTCCTGGTGGGATTTCTGATTCCAGTGTTGGTGCAGGTCCGCAAGACGGTTGAAGAATCTCAACGATTGCTAGAAAAGATGAATGCCGATGTGCCCCCCCTCGTGGAGGAGCTCAGAACAGCAAGCAAAAATTTAAATGAACTCTCCCATCAGGCTCGTCAGGGTGTCGAACATGCCACGGTGTTGTTGCACGCGGTGGGGGAGGTGGGAGAATCGGTTCAGTTGATTCACAATGTTGTGAAGGGGTCGAGCGGGACATTACTGACCAATGTCATGGGTGCGGTGGCGGGGGTTCGAGCCGCTGCGCGGGTGATGAGAGATCGATGGCGCAAAAATGGAGCGGTACACAATGGTCAATAACAAAGGATCGATGACAGACATCATCTTAGCGTTTGTAGGAGGGGCGGCGGTGGGAGCCGTAGCGGCTCTGCTATTGGCGCCAGAGTCTGGACCGGCCTCGCGGCGGCGATTGCGTCAGTACATTCATCAGGCCGAGGACCATTTAAAAGAGTGGGCGGGCCGGGCCGGCGAAGTCTATGAAGAAATCGTCGGTCAGGGGAAAGAGCTGATCGAAGCCAAAAAATCCGTGCTGCGCGAAGCCTTTGAGGCGGGCCGCGAGGCGATGAGACGGGAGTTAGAGCGTCGGCGAAGCGAGGGATCGCGGGAGGCATGACCTACGAAGTTGTCATCGGTGTCGAAGTCCATGCGCAATTACGCACCACGTCCAAGATGTTCTGCGGCTGTTCGACGACGTTCGGTGCCTCGCCCAACAGCCAGACCTGTCCGGTGTGCCTCGGGTTGCCTGGAAGCCTGCCGGTGATCAATCGGGCGGCAGTCGAGATGGCCGTCCGCGCTGGCCTGGCGTTGAACTGCCGGATTAACCCCCTGAATCGATTTGCCCGCAAGAATTACTTTTATCCGGACTTGCCCAAAGGCTATCAAATCTCTCAATACGAATCCCCGATTTGTGAGCAAGGATGGGTTGTCGTGACGGTCGGGAGCGCCAAGAAGTCGATTCGTATTCGGCGGGCGCACTTGGAGGAGGATGCCGGCAAAACCGTCCATGAAGTGGGGGCATCCGGCAGCATCGTGGATTTCAATCGAGCCGGCACGCCGCTATTGGAGATTGTGACGGAACCAGATATGCGATCCGCTGACGAGGTGGTGTCGTATCTCAAGACATTGCGGGACATTTTGATGTATCTCGACGTCTGTGATGGCAACATGGAGCAAGGGAGCTTTCGGTGCGAGCCCAACCTTTCGCTGCGTCCCCATGGAGCTGAAACGTTCGGGACGAAGGTCGAACTCAAGAACATCAATTCCTTCAAGTACGTCAAGGATGCGATCGACTATGAGATCAAACGTCAGACAAAAGTGTTGAATGAGGGCGGAATGGTCCGACAGGAGACACGCTTGTGGAACCTCGAGCGAGGTGAAACGGTGGTGATGCGCTCGAAAGAGGAGGCTCATGACTACCGGTATTTTCCCGATCCGGATCTGGTGCCGCTGCAATTGGAAAAGGATTGGATTGAGAGGATTCGTGCGACCCTTCCCGAATTGCCGGCGGCCAAGGCCGCTCGATTTATTCGCGACTACGGCCTTCCGGAATACGATGCGATGGTGCTGACTGCATCGCGAGGGCTGGCAGACTATTTTGAACGATGTGTGACGTTGTTTGGCCAGCCGAAGACGGTCAGCAATTGGGTCATGGGCGAATTGAGCAGAGAGCTCAATGTAGCCGGCATCGATGCGGCGTACTCGCCATTGTCGCCCGAGCGATTGGTCGAATTGCTGCGGTTGGTTGAGCAGGGAACCATCAGTCTAAAAGTGGCCCGTGAGATTTTCCCAGAGTTATACAAGAGCGGAGAAACGGCTGAACAGCTCGTGCACGAGAAGGGGCTGACGCAAGTGTCCGATGAAGAAACGATTGGTGCCTTAGTCGACCAAGTCGTGGCCGACCATGCTGTGCAAGTGGCGCAGTTTCGGCAAGGCAAGCACCAGGTGTTGGGCTTTTTGGTCGGTCAAGTGATGAAAGCCAGTGGAGGAAAAGCCAATCCTGGAAAGGTCAATGAGCTGCTGAAACGAAAATTGACTTCATCGGCACAGTAACGAACTGACATGCTTTACGTGTCCGTTGCCGGCACGGCGTGTCGGTGGTGTCGCCGACCCAACGTTTACCGTGGTTGAAGGGGGAAGCAGGATTGCAGATGGGTGGCATAGGGTCGAATGCGAGGCCTGCTTCCGATTGGAAATGCCATGATTGTCTAACTCTGGAGCGATGTGGCTATGAGCGCGATTAAGCAGATCAAGGCGCGTCAGATCGTCGATTCACGGGGGAATCCCACCGTCGAGGTAGACGTGATGCTGGAAAGCGGCGCAGGGGGCCGAGCGGCTGTGCCGTCCGGCGCGTCCACTGGCGAGAGGGAGGCGCTGGAACTGCGCGACGGTGACGATAGACGCTGGAAGGGAAGGGGAGTGTCGAAGGCTCTCTCAAACATCCATGAGGTGATTGCACCGGCGTTGCTGGGACAAGAGGCCTCCGAGCAAGCGGTTATTGACCGGACAATGATCGAGCTTGATGGCACCAGCAACAAGGGCAAACTGGGGGCCAATGCCATCCTTGGTGTCTCCCTGGCCGTGGCCAAAGCGGCAGCCAATGAAACCGGTCAGCCGTTGTATCGCTATCTGGGCGGCGTCAATGCACGGGTGTTGCCTGTACCCTTGATGAACATCATTAATGGTGGGGCCCATGCGGACAACCGGCTGGATCTGCAGGAGTTCATGATCCTGCCTGTTGGGGCTCCGACGTTTAGTGAGGGGCTCCGAATGGCGACCGAGGTGTTTCACACGCTGAAGGGCTTGTTGAAACAGAAGGGGCTCAACACGGCCGTGGGTGATGAGGGTGGTTTTGCGCCGGATCTCCAGTCGAACGAAGAGGCGCTCGTGTTGATCGTTCAAGCAATTGAACAGGCCGGTTACCGACCAGGGGCGGACATTGCGCTTGCTCTCGATTGCGCGGCAAGCGAATTCTACGAAGACGGCCGATACAGGCTGGAAGCGGAGGAACGGCCGGAACGGTCGTCGGATGACATGATCCGGTATTACGAGCACCTGTTGGACCGTTATCCCATCGTGTCGATCGAGGACGGCCTGAGCGAGCTTGATTGGAAGGGTTGGAAAGCGATGACCGAACAGTTAGGAGGACGGGTGCAGCTCGTCGGTGACGATATTTTCGTTACGAACGTGGAAATCTTTTCTCGAGGGATCGCGGAAGGGATCGGCAATTCCATCCTGATCAAGCTCAACCAAATTGGAACCTTGACGGAAACGCTGGATGCGATTGAATTAGCTAAGCGGGCTGGCTATACCGCGATCATTTCGCATCGGTCCGGTGAGACGGAGGACACCACGATCGCCGACGTGGCAGTTGCGACAAACAGTGGCCTCATCAAGACAGGATCGTTGTCGCGAACCGATCGGGTGGCCAAGTACAATCAGTTGTTGAGAATCGAAGAGGAACTTGGTCCAGCGGCCGTCTATCGAGGTCGTGAAGCTGTCCGGCGAGCCTGGTGAGAGGGCAGATGGCGTCGATGCTGATCAAGCAAAATCGAGGACCGCGATGGCTCAGTTGGCGGCGGCGTCTGGCGGTGGCGCTCCAGGTGGCTGGCATCGGGGTCTGCCTGTGGTTGGTGGTAGGACTGGTTTTCGGAGACATGGGTTTGCTTCGCTATTGGGCCATGCGCCAGTACGCCGAGCGACTCGAGGGGGAATTGGGCTTGTTGCAGGCCGAGAACGCAAAGTTGGAACAAGAAATCCTTCGCTTGCAGCGTGATCCTGCCAAGATCGAGCAGGTGGCGAGGGAACGGTTGGGCTATGTGCGGGAAGGAGAGACCGTATATCAGTTGATACCTTCCATCGAGGAGCCCGCACAGGGAAAGCGGCCGTGAAGTTTGGAACGGTTGCCATCATTGGGCGGTCCAATGTGGGGAAGTCGACACTGCTCAATCGGTTGTTGGGGGAGAAAATTGCCATCGTATCAGACAAGCCGCAAACAACGAGGACCAGGATTTTGGGCATCGTTTCGCTCCCCCAGGGACAGATTGCGTTCCTCGATACACCAGGTCTGCACACCCCCCGTCACCTGTTGAACCGACGGATGGTTCGTGCGGCCATCGAGGCAGCGGAGGAAGCCGATCTGCTGTACGTGGTGATGGAAGCGACCTGTCAGCCAGGTCCCGGCGATCTGGCAGTGGTGGCTTCGGTCAAGGAGTTGATCGCAAAACGGCGCCGGCCGGTGCTCTTGGTGGTGAGCAAGATCGATGTGGTCAATAAGTATAAATTGTTACCGGTCCTCGAACGCTATGCCGCTCTGTATGATTGGACGGCGGTCATACCCGTCTCCGGTCGCACCGGTGACAATGTCGATCGGCTGTTGGGGGTGACATGTTCCTATTTGCCGGAGGGGGCGAAGGTCTATGACGACGATGTGGTCACTGATCAGACGATGCGCACGCTGGCGGCGGAGATGATCAGGGAAAAAATTCTTGGCGTAACGGAAGAAGAGGTCCCCTATGCCGTCGCAGTGGAGGTGGACCGCTTTGAGGAAGAGGGGCGATTGGCCAGGATCCATGCCTCGATTTTCGTGGAGCGGGAATCGCAGAAAGGAATTATCATCGGCAAACATGGCGAACGGCTCAAAATGGTATGCACGGAAGCGCGGCGAGACATGGAACGATTGTTTGGCATGAAAGTATTTTTGGAGGTCTGGGTCAAGGTGAAAGAAGCCTGGCGAGAAGACGAGCGGACCCTAGTAGAATTAGGATATTGAGGGCTGGCGATGCGGATCACGGAGCGTCAAGGCGAGTCTAAAGAAGTGGAGGTGCGGTCCCGCTTATCGGATCGGGACACCTTGCGCGACGTCTTGCGCGATCAGGCGGAACGGGGGCTCACCAAGTCTGATATCGTCATTCAATCCGTTCAACGATTGCTGCGGCGTGGAGCGATCACCAACCTTTCAAGGATGCTGGGCCGCATGCATCCCGCTGATATTGCCAAAGCCATTCAACACCTGTCCTCTTCTAAAGAAAAGCGAGAAGTGTTCGAGTTGGTCAGGGGCGAGAACAAACGCGGCCAGGTGTTAAGTGAGCTTGACGGAGAAAGCATTCAGGAAGTGCTGGCCGATCTCTTGCATTCCGATATCGCCTGGCTACTCAAGGATCTTGGTCCGGACGACGTCGCCTATATCCTCGGATTTTTGCCGGAGGAACGCAGCAAGGAAATCCTCGCCTTGATGAAGGCCGAGGATTCGACGGAAGTCGCCGACATTCTCCAATATGCAAAAGATACGGCCGGCGGCATCATGACGACAGAGTTTTTCTCTCTGTCGGAAGATGTGACCGCGCAGGAAGCGATCCGCCGGCTTCAGCAGGCGACCGATGCGGAAATGGTGTTTTATATCTATGTCACGGACAAGGACGATCGATTGGTCGGCGTGTTGTCGCTGCGCCAGCTGTTGACGGTGCCACCGGAGACGCCACTCAAGAATATCATGACACGTGACGTGATCAGCGTCACCGTCGATATGGATCAAGAGGAAGTGGCACGGCAGGTGGCCAATTACAATCTGCTCGCGATCCCCGTTGTGGAGAAGGATGGACGGCTGGTTGGCATCATCACGGTGGATGACGTGGTGGATGTCATCCGCGAGGAGGCGACGGAGGACATGCTCAAGATGGCGGGCGCCATCGAGGAGGAGCCGATTTCGAAGTCCTCCAGTCTGGGGGCTGCCAAGCTGCGATTGCCTTGGCTGTTTACCAATCTGGTCGGTAGCCTGCTCTCAGGAGCGATCTTGTGGTACTTCCGCTACACGATCCAGGAAGTGGTGGCGGTGGTGAGTTTTATTCCGGTCATCGCTGCGATGGGCGGCAATGTAGGGCTGCAATCTTCGACCCTGATCATTCGGGGGTTGGCAACCGGGCATATTGAACCGACGGATGTGTGGACCGTGTTCTTTCGGGAAACCAAGGTCGGCTTGTTGATGGGACTGGCCTGTGGCTTGATTTTGACGATTGTAGGGTGGGTGCTCCATGAAGCGGGGCTTGGTCTGGTTGTGGGTGCGTCGCTGGTGATGGCGTTCTTTGTCTCAACCAGCATGGCCACGATCATGCCGATTGTATTGAAGCGCATGGGAGTTGATCCGGCCGTCGCCGCGGGGCCTTTTGTGACGACGGCCAATGATATTACAGGCATTACGATTTATCTCTCCTTGGCCACGCTCTTCTTAAATTATCTGCGGTGATAGGCGCAGCGGGGCGAATCGGTCGTGTCTTGTTAAGCGATGAAAGATGAAGGAAGGTGTGTGGAATGCCGATGGTGAAAACGACGGCGATTGTCTTGAGCAGCCGCAAGTGGGGCGAGGCGGACCGGATTGTGACCTGCTATGCGAGCACGCTCGGAAAAATCCGCGGTGTCGCCCGCGGCGCCCGTCGTCAGAAAAGCCGCTTTGGGGCCGCGCTGGAGCCGTTCACCCTTTGCCGTCTCGACTTGTTTGAAAAAACTGGGGATTCGCTATTTCGCATGTCGCATGTCGATGTGCTCATGTCGCATCATGAGTTGCGCGAAGACTTGGAGCTGATGGGGGCGGCGGCTCGCCTTGTCAATGTGGTAGGAGCAGTAACGCCGGAACGGGATGCGGATCCACAGTTGTTTGAGATTCTTGCGCAGGGATTGTCAGCCGTGGCGTCCAGCCAGGATCCGTTGGGGACTGCGTTGCTGTTTCAAATTAAACTGTTGTGTCGGATGGGGTTTCGCCCCCAAACGGACTGTTGTGCCGCCTGTGGGAGGGCGCCGCTGGCCGGTGCGCCGCATTTTTTACCAACGGCGGGAGGGCTGGTCTGTCCGGCGTGCGCGACTCAGCACCACGCCCGTTCCCTGCCTTTGTCACAGGGAAGCGTGGCCGTTCTTCGCCAGGCGGTTCGTCTAGTTCCTTCACTGCTGGTGCGGCTGCGCGCCGAGGGGCGAATACGGAACGAAATTGAAGAGGCCGTTGACAAGTACGTGACAATCGTCGCAGGCAGGCGGCTGCCGCCGGCCGATTTCTTATCAGGCTCACTGTCGGGAAGATGAAAGAGAACAGCGACCAAACGACGTCGACCCCTCTTGAGCCGCGCGATATGGAGTGGCTTGACAAGGGGATTTTGGGCATTGAATGGAGTGATGGTCACAAAGGGATCTATCCAATTCGCTACCTGCGGCAACAGTGTCCCTGCGCGGCTTGCGTGGATGAGTGGACAGGAGAGCGACGCTTGAAAGAGGACGACGTACCCCTGTTGATTATGCTTCAAGATATTCTGCCGGTCGGTCGGTATGCTCTTCAATTTCGGTGGAGTGATGGGCATGACGCCGGCATTTATTCCTATCAACTCTTGAGAAAGTTGTGTCAGTGTGAGGTCTGTGTGCCGGTCAAACCGGCCGATCCAAAGTCTAGAAGCAAGTCCAGGCGACTGATGTGAAGCGTAGGGACTGGCATGAGAAGAAGTGGTCGGCTTGGCAAGGGCAAGCAAGGCGTGACGGGAAAGATAGGCTTCCTTGGGGTGGTGCTCCTCATGGCGGGAGTGATTTCGTGTCGGGGGATGCCGCCGTTGGCCGAGCAGGAACAGTTGGTCAGGGAGGGTAATCTCTCGATCGAACGAGTAACGACCAGAGCTGTCGTCAACGTATGGGGGGAGCCGCCCCATTATCGACGGACGTTTACACAATTTTTTGTGATGCCTGATTCGACGATGATTCCCGCCTCACGGGTGGCATTAGGGGAAGCGCCCAAGGGATGGGATTCTGGAGTGGAGGTGGGGGAGGGGGTGTTTTTTGCCTATCCTGAACGGGGCTGGCTGTTGGTGTTTCTGGATGAAAAATTGGTTTACAAGGAGGCCCTAAAGGCCGAAGAAATGCGAGCCCTTCTCGAAACATGGGCTTATGAAGATCGGTTCAAGACGCGATTGGATTGAAGAATCATTACGATCATCTGTTGTTCGCTTCACGAGGGTATGAACGCTCGATAACAACGCTTGACGAGGCGGAAGCAGTCATCAAGAACCAGCCCATCCACGACCGTTTGACTCTCCTATTCCATGTCCACAGCCCTACCGAAGAAACCTCTCCATATCGCCATGGCGGCATCGGAGGCGGTTCCTTATGCCAAGACGGGAGGATTGGCCGACGTGGTCGGCGTGTTGCCACAGGAACTGATTCGGCTGGGGCATGAGGTCACCTTGGTGTTGCCGGGATATCGGAGCGTGTTGGAATCTCTGCCATCAAGAGAGACCAAGATCCGCTTCACGACGCCAGTTGGCTCCGTTTCAATAGAGGGCATGGTGGAGGAAGTTTGTGTGCCGATTGGAGGCGGGTCGTGCCCTTTAAAGATCTTGGTCGTTCGCTGCGACCCATACTTTGATCGTCCCGGACTCTATCAGGATCAACATGGTGATTACCAAGATAACCTCGAGCGGTTCTCGCTGTTTTCTCAAGCCGTGCTCAGAGGGATAGGCTATCTCCACGAGCGGGATGGTTGGCCAGTGGATGTGCTCCATCTTCATGATTGGCAAACTGCCTTGTGTTCGGTGTATTTGAGAGCTGGCGTGAGGGGTCTTGCCATCCCCAGCGTAAAGACGTTGCTGACTCTCCACAATGTCGGCTATCAAGGGCTGTTTCCCGGTGAGCGATTTCCCGTGACCGGCCTCCCGGATGCGTTGTTTTCACCGCACGCATTGGAGTTTTATGGCTTGGTTAATTGTTTAAAGGGGGGGATTATATTTTCAGATGCAGTTTCCACGGTCAGCCAGACCTACGCGAAAGAGATTCTTACCAAGGAATTCGGTTACGGATTGGAAGGGGTGCTTGCCGACCGAAGAGAGGGCATTCATGGAATTGTCAATGGTATCGATGTGAACGTCTGGAATCCGGAGACGGATCGGTTCACGCCGGCTTCCTACAACGTTTCCGATTTGTCGGGAAAGGAAGTGTGCAAGAGACTCTTGCAGCGGGAGCTTGGATTACCTGTTCGTTCGGTGCCTCTGCTGGCGGCGATTGGGCGGCTCACGCATCAAAAAGGGTTTGATCTCTTGCTGGAGGCGCTCCCTGAGCTGGTTCTTCTCGACATTCAGCTTGTTCTGTTAGGCACCGGTGACCGAGATCTGGAAGAACGATGGATGGAAGCCAAATCCGCTCACCCTGACTGTGTCGCCGTTCATATTGGTTTTGACGAGGGATTGGCTCACCGCATTCAAGCGGGGGCCGATATGTTGGTTATGCCTTCTCGGTACGAGCCTTGCGGCCTGACCCAGCTTCAGAGTTTACGGTATGGAACGGTGCCGATCGTTCGATGCACTGGAGGGTTGGCTGATACCGTCGTTCCGTTCAAACCCTCGACGGTGCGGGCCAATCTGGCGACCGGTTTTCATTTTGACAACCCCACTTCTGATGCGATGTTGTCGGCGATCCTGCTGGCAGTGTCGGTGTATCGGGAGCGGGAGATGTGGCACTCGCTCATGAAGGCTGGTATGAAGGTTGATGTTTCCTGGACCCGATCCGCCGAGCGATATGAGCAACTTTACCGAACCGTGCTGTCGTCTTCGCAATAGAGAGCGCACACCTCCTCACCTCTTCAACGGAGAAAGCGTCTGGATGTCAATCTGGTAGACCCAAGTATCAAGGAGAGGGAGAGGAAAGATTGAGAGAGACAGCAATCCCTCCATCGAGTTCCGCCAGAAAACGCTTCGCTCGATTCGCGTAATAGGGAGAAAGATCCTTCTGAGTTTTCTGATAGGAAAGAACGGATGCGAAGAGTTCACGGGCCGCCTCGATTCGACCTTCATACAAGGCTAGCTGACCCGCGTGGAGAGAACAGGCTGCGGCCATAGCCCGTACATCAACTGCTAGGCGGTTAGTCGGATCGCTCACCAATCGTCGAACCTTGGTAGGCAGAGGGAGCACAAATTCATCCTTCCTTCCCATAGGTGAAGAAAAAGCAGCAGAAGAAAGACGCTGCCATTCAGAATGGGCCGAATGAAAGTTAGAGGCAACCTTACAGGCGTTGTAGCCTTGCCAAAGGGACATGAATCGTTCATTGTCAGGATGCGTGTCCTTTAGCAGAAAGGAAGTGGTTTGGCACCCTGATGCTAGTAACGCTCCCCCTAACACACAGAAGAGCACTCTTTGTCTCAAGGCCATTCCGATCATTATCATTCGGGTCCTCTCTCTAGCAGCAAGTGCAGCCACTTTTACCACCACTGATTTACCAGCACTGACTAGGGCACTGGGTTGGAATGGAAGATCAATCAAGGCCCCTCAGTCTCTTTAATCCTTGAGGCTCTTGAATTCTTGCCACCGCTTTTTACAGCCGCCAGTTACTAAATTCAAGTTCCTCCTGCAGGGGTCAGGAGGCGGATACCAAGCGATACCTTCGGCAGGAGGGATTGCAAATATCGTGCGACAATATCCAAGTAAAATATCTATGATAAATGTTTAATTTATAATGATATTTTTACAATGATTGAAAGAAGTCGTAATGCTGACCGTGTAAATAACTACTCAGTGTGGAGGTTTTGCAACGGTGGGGGAGGTATTAAGCAAACTTATGTAGGTGAAAATATTTAGCGTGACAATGATGAGGAGAAGCGTGATAAGTGGAAGAGCAACTTACGAGTTGAAGACCTGAGCGAGAATACCCGTACGAGTCGTTGCGTTCGTCTTTCGCATGATGTGTTTAATGTGCTCTTTCACCGTCTGTTCGGTGATCTGAAGTGCATTGGCGATTTCCTTGTTTGTCCAGCCTTTAGCAAGGTGCTCGATGACTTCTTGCTCCCGTAAGGTCAATTGAAAACGATCGCGGGCGTGTTCCGCGTTCAAGGGTCTTTTTCGTCCTAGCTCTTCCATAGTAATGACCAGTCGAGCGTTGTGGATACCGCCTCGATCTGGGAGGCCGAAACCTCGGAGCAAAATTGGCTGATTGGGGTCTCCGGCAATCCGTTTGATCTCGAATTGCTCCCAATCCTTAGCCTCGGTGCGGATGTGGAGGGCTTTGATGATCTCGTGACAGAGTTCGGTGAGGGCGGTGGGGAGTACGCCATGGGCATATTTCGCAGAATGGCTTGCCTGTTCGACATCATTGATTTTCTTAGCAAGCTCTGACGCCTGACGATTCATGTGCAGGAGTTGCATGGAGGCCGACAGAACGACAATCCCTGACCCCGCTCGTTGGTCGGCCAGGCTGTCAGTTTGGTCCAAAACGCCGGGGCTGCTAGTCATGGGGGCAAACCCTCTTATTCGTCAGGTGTGCTTGGTGGTGAAAGCTTAGCATAGATCATGGACATCTGAGGTCGTAAAGTTTTGAGCAGAACACAGGAAAGAAATAGGTCCAAACGTACACGGCAATAGTACCTAACCCTTTTGGGGGAATCAACATATACTTTTAGAAAAGGCTGACCTACGTCATTGGTATTGTGATCAGTGTCCTCCCTATATATAGTTGGAACCGTCTTCTAAAAGCGTGATGAATGCCAACAATTCTTCTTTGACCAGAATTAAAAGTCAATTCTATGCTTATCAAACTCTATGTTTGTCAAAGGACTGAATCTGTGAAGGCAAAACAAGAAAGAGGTGCTATTCTAGCACTAGCAAATGGATAGACCGAGCGACGAGAGGGCGCCGTGACTCAAAAAGAGTGGGAGTGGCCAATGAAAGACAGTCATGAAAATCACAATGAACGGGTGGCATTGTTGAGACCAATTCCGTATGAGATGACTCCGCTTATGAAGGATCACGGCAGGGAGGAAGGAAGAAGAGGAAAAGCCTTGTCTCTTAACATTAGTAGCGGCGGCATGTTGTTACTTATGGAGCAAGTACCTAAGGTTGAGCAGGTATTGAAGGTGTACGTTCCCACTCCAATCGCCGTGGCCGGCACTCCAACGTTGGCTGAGGTGCGATGGACGAGAAAAGTGCCCTTTGGCAAGACTGGGGGGGGGCCGTATTTGGTGGGGGTGAAGTTTATCTTCTAATTCTCAAAGCTACTTTGGGAACAGAGAGTTCTGAAGAGTAAGAGAGTAAGATGGCGTTCTTGATCATCCGAACCCTGGCGACAATTTTTCATGGCCGTCATAGAGTAGTGCAGCGGCCCTCTAGCCTCGTGACGCTCTGGATGGTGATGTTCCTGGTAGTGTCGGGGGGGCCACTCAAGGCATACGCCGAGAAGCTGAGTGAGCCGCTGCCTCGACCACAGTCAGTTGGCGGAGAGAGGGGAGGGGACAAGTCTTCACTCGTGGTCACGCCAGACTACATCATAGGACCGGAAGATGTGTTGGATGTCAGCGTTTGGAAAAATACCGATTTGTCGCGGACGGTCGTAGTGCGCCCTGACGGGAAAATCTCTCTTCCTCTCATCGGCGATGTGGTCGCCGTTGGAATGACCGCTACCCAATTAGCGGACGTTATTTCGGATCGGTTAAGAGAATACAAGGAGAATCCTCAAGTTTCCATTGTGGTCAAGGAGATTAACAGTTACGCCATTTACGTGCTGGGTGAAGTGGCTCATCCAGGCAAATACCCCCTAAAAAGCAAAACCACGTTGCTGCAAGCCATCACATTAGCGGGAGGATTTACGCCAACAGCTGTGCGGAATAAGATCGTTGTGTTTCGGTTTGGGGAGAATGGGCAAAAGGATATCAAAATCAAGGTGAACTATGATGACATTATTTTGCGAGATGGCTCAAGTCAAAACCTTGTGCTTGCTCCCGGTGACACAATCGTGATTCCCTCTGAAACAATGGTGTTGGTGCCATAGGCACACGCCGAAATCTACTACGGTCTTGAGATAAGCTGTGTGTCAACCTGTATGTCCCATAAAAAGGAGCGTCGTCGGTTGATGAGACTATTGTTGGGCGGCTTGATTCTTTTTCTGGGGGGGTGTGTGGCGGGGCCGATCTCTAATGAGGTGTTGGACGAAGTGCGTAGACCGCTCCCCCAGGATTTTTTATTGGGCCCTGAGGATGTGGTGGAAGTCACGGTCTGGAAAAACCAGGATTTGTCCCGGATTGTAACTGTCCGGCCGGATGGGATGATTTCTCTCCCCCTGATTGGGGATGTGCAAGCCAGTGGTTTAACTGCCGAACAGGTGGGTGAGATCATTTCCAAGAAGCTATCCGAGTATAAAGAAAATCCATCTGTTTCTGTGAGCGTCAAGGAAGTCAATAGTTACTACATCTATGTGGTGGGAGAAGTGGTTCATCCCGGGAAGTTTCCGTTGAAGTCATACGCAACAGTCTTACAGGGCATCTCGCTAGCCGGCGGATTTACCCAATATGCCTCCAAGAACCGAATGGCCGTTATCAGGACGATCGATAAGGGCACGCCGAATGAACGCCAGATTAGAATTCCAGTACGCTACGATGATCTGGTATCGGGAAAAGGAGAAATTGGCAATTTTCAACTGATGTCGGGGGATACCATTGTGGTGCCGTGACCATTCCCGATTGATGCGGCTGGGGCTCTGGGTCTTGCTTGCAGGGGAAGTGGTGACTGCGATGAGTGCTTGTCTTGTACAAGCCCAAGTACCCTATGGACCGGGCGGAGTGCCTCACCCGGAGTCTCCTCCGGCTGTGGGGGGGGACCTGGGGGCTGCCCTGCGAGAGCTGGGGCCCTTTCGTGTCATTCCAACCTTAATGGTGTCTGAACGGTATGACAGCAATATTTTTGCGTTTCGAAGTATTGGTGGCCAACAATGGGACTTTGTGACCGATGTGTTTCCTGGTGCCCGTGTGATTCATTCCAATGACTACATTGACGGAACGTTGACGGCTCAGGCCATTGCCAGTGTCTATGTCAATAATCCCGGTTTGAACTATGTCGGAGCTCAGGGAAGTTTCACGACGGTTTTCGACAAAATGTCGGAAAAAGTCATTCGGGGTCTCAGTCTTCGACTGAATGGAACTGTTCTTTATTACCCCGAGCAACCTTCGTTCGTCGCTGCTCGGTCACTGCAATCGGACTTTATCCGGGGCATTCAGGCGCGCCGGAATAATGCGATCAGCAATTCGACCACTGTTCAAGCCGGGTATGTGGTCAGCCCGCTCACTCAAGTCAATGCTTCGTATTCTTTCCAAACCATGAGATTTTTGGGGCAAACTAACTATGGTGATGGCGTGGCTCGTCTTCCGCTGTTTAACATGACCACGCACGGTGCGACGGGTGGATTGACCTATCTTGTCCTCCCCAACCATACAATCGGAGCAGCCTATTCCTTTAGGCAAATGATGTTCGGGACAAGTGTCGGTGATGAGTTGGTTGGAGGGGCCTTTGCCGGGCGACCCTTTTCTGTTCATGGGGTTAATGCCACGTGGAGCGGGACGTTGGGCCGTGAGTGGAGAGCTGAGATTGCTCCAGGCCTTTCATTTGCCAGCCAGGTGCCGGATAGGATCCTGTGGACCGTGAACGCAGCTCTCCACTGGACAAGGCAGCAGACATCGGCCACCGTGTCATTTAGTAGAGGACTCTATCCAAGCTTTTTTGGTGAAGCCGGCCTGCTTGCGAGCAATGTGGTCGGTGGGGCGGTGTCTCATCGCCTGTCTCAGAAGTGGGAAGTGTCGTTGGGAGCCAATTATGCTATGAACACGCGAAGTGGAACAGGAATTGGCACAACCCGTTTGCGGTTTGAGTCGATCAATATCAACGGCTCCCTTCGCTATTTGGTGTATCGAGGTATTTCCGTTGCTCTGACGGGCAGTCATGGCGACTTTACGATAGAACAAGGCGCGACCACCTTTAAATATGACCGCCAAGTCGGCATGTTGACGGTCACAGCCGAGTGGGAGTAGGCATGAACACCCCAAGCGACCTAACCATCGCAGACTATCTGGATATTGCTCGACGGCGAAAGTGGCTCATTCTGGGAGCGATTGTGGGCTGTCTCGCAGCGTCCGCTGCTTTATACGAGGTGTTGCCTAAGACGTATCGTTCAACCACAACCATCCTTCTGGAAGGCCAAAAGATTCCTGAAAACTATGTCAAAACCGGTGTTGAAGGCAAGGTGGACTCGCGGCTCTACGCGGTCCAGCAAATTGTGATGAGCCGAACACTCTTAGCGAAGATTGGCGAACAGTTTGGCTTGATCACACCTCAAATGTCGATCCTTGAACGGGAAAGCGTGGTTCAGAGGATGAGGGAGCGGACCCAGGTCACCAAACTGCGGCTTGGTCACTTAAAGGGACAGGATACAACAGAGGGCTTCACACTGTCCTTCGACTATACAGACCCAGTCATCGCCATGAAAGTGACCGAAGCGTTGGCAGCCCAATTCATCGAACAAGATCTCAAGTTGAAGGAACAGGTACTGGAGGGGGCGTCCGAATTTCTTGACCAAGAATTGAAGCTAGCGGAAGCCAAGTTAGAGGAGCAAGAACAGGCTATCAGTGCGTTTCGAGCCAAATACATGGGAGAGTTGCCTCAACAGATGGAGGCCAATCTTCGAACTCTCGATCGATTGCAAACGGAAGTGATCGCCGCCCGAGACAATGTCCAAGCGGCCAAAAATAAAATAGAGGTCTTGGATCAACGAATCAAAGAGGCAACCGCAGCGGCTGCTCAAGGAGTGACACAGGCAGCTTCCTCCACTCCGGGGCAACCAAGTCATGGTGGTGATCCCCTACTTGTTCGTCTCGCGGAGCTTGAGAGGAACTTAACCACTCTTTCTACCGAGTATCATGACAATTATCCAGACGTGATTCTCCTACGCAAAGAAATTGACGCAGTCAAAGCACAGTTGGCTCTGAAATATGGGGTGGCGAAAGAGGAAGTTCAGCAAGGATCTCCCAAGTTAATCGATCCGATCGTACTCGATTTGATGCGTCAGCGGGACGAAGCTGTGAAAGAGTTGGAGGCTCGGCAAGATCGGCTGCGCCGTTTGCTCGAGCAAGTCAAGGACTATGAAGGTCGAGTTGAACGGACGCCGATGCGAGAGCAGGAGCTCAGCATCTTGGTTCGCGACTATGACAACATGCAGAAGAACTATCAAGCGTTGCTCGACAAACGGCTTAACGCAAGGCTGGCGGAGAATCTGGAGAAACGGCAAAAAGGAGAACAGTTCCGTGTCTTGGACCCGGCCAACCTTCCACTGGCTCCTGAATCACCCAAAAAATATATGATTTTGCTGGGAGGATTAGTCGTGGGTTGTGGGCTGGGAGGCGGCACCGCGTTTATCCTAGAGCTCTTGCGTCCGGCGTTCAGGCGGGTTGAACAAGTGGAGGGGGCATTGGGTATTCCCATCCTGGCAGGCATCCCCTCGTTTAAGACCTTGGTCGGCACCGGTGTCAAAGCACTTGGGGAGCCGCCCCTGTCAGGAGGAGAAGTCAAACGATCACGACTTCTTGGATACCTCAAGGGCAGGCGTGATGATGGCAAAGTGGGACCACAGGCGGGAGCGGATCTGATCCTCCCGACCATATCATGGAACGTGGTAGCCAAATGGTGGCCGGATTCCATGATTGCTGAACAATATCGAGTGGCGGCGACGAGGCTAGCCTTGATGTCCCGTGAGGAGGAACAC
Source organism: Nitrospira sp. (assembly GCA_024331045.1). Classification (GTDB taxonomy): domain Bacteria; phylum Nitrospirota; class Nitrospiria; order Nitrospirales; family Nitrospiraceae; genus Nitrospira_D. Next base: position 32,985 of record JANDJC010000015.1, on the reverse strand, counting down.
CCAGTCGCCCTTGTCACCAGCTCCATTCTTGGAGAGGGGAAGAGTACAACCACCGTCAACCTTGGGTATACCTTTGCCCAAGCCCTCGATAAGCGCACCCTCATCATCGATTGCGATTTTAAGCGTCCGTCAGTGAGTCGCTATCTAGGAAAACCCTTTGCTCCAGGCTTGAGCGATTATTGGAGCGGAAACTGCGCCATTGCAAGCTGCATTCATCAGATAGAGGGAGTGCCTCTCTGGGTATTGCCGGCTGGAACCGAGAGCCATCGAGTTTTCGAATTGTCAAAGATCCGCGACCTCGAACGACTGCTCAATGAGTTGAAACCCCAATTCGATCAAATTTTTCTGGATACTCCACCGGTATTTCCGCTTGCGGACCTTCATTTTCTGTCAAGATTGGCGGATGTCTTGGTCTTTGTGATCATGGCTGGCAAGACGGGGCGAGACGTCGTTGAAAAAGCGCTCAAAGCGCTTCGACCACAAAACAAAGTGGGGCTCATTCTAGCGGGAGTCGAATCGACGAGCATGCCCTATTATCACTACTATCATCATGAGGGAGAGCGAGCTCTTCCTCGTTATGCCGCAAGAAAGTAAAAAAGTGATAGGTCGCATGGAAAAGACCATCTCTTCTCTTCTTGTGAAGACTGATAAAGAACGGGGCGATCTCTCCGCGCTGATGCTTTTTAAGCGGCGAGTCGCTATTCTCGGTGGCGGCCAACTTGCCATGGAATTATGTCGGGTCCTGGGGGAGCGGAGATGGACGAACCTGTACGTCGTAGGACTGATCGATCAAACTCCTGTCCGCCAGACCAATCCACATTCAATGCAAAACTTGCAAATGCTGGGTAGTTGCGACCACCTCCATGACATTGTCGAACGCTTCTCGCTCAATACGATTGTTGTATGCATGGAAGATCGGCGGGCGGGGTTACCGGTTGACGCGCTGCTTGATCTCAAAGCTAAAGGTATAGAGGTGATCGATGGCCATCAGTTGTTTGAACAGGTGGCGGGAAGACTCTCCATCGATCAGCTCCGACCCAGCGCACTGATTTTTTCGACTGGATTCAAGCGTAGGCTTCCAACCAAGATTCTTAAACGGACCGTGGACCTGCTTGTGTCTAGCATGGGTTTGCTGGTCCTTGCGCCGCTGTTGTGTGTGATTGCCATTCTGATCAAACTGGATTCGCCCGGTCCCATCTTCTATCGTCAGATGCGGGTTGGATTGGGCGGGCAGCCGTTTATGATGTGGAAGTTTCGCTCGATGTATCAGGAGGCTGAGCGGCAAGGCCCTCGGTGGGCCGAGAAGAACGATGCGCGGGTCTCCCGGGTGGGCCGTATATTGCGGAAATATCGTCTGGATGAAATCCCACAGTTGTACAACATTATACGCGGGGAGATGAGCCTTGTCGGACCACGCCCTGAGCGTCCGGTGTTTGTGAATGAACTTCGAACGATCATTCCCTATTACGACATCCGTCATACCGTTCGTCCTGGTCTCACAGGATGGGCGCAAACACAGTACCAATATGGTGCCAGTGCAGAAGATGCCCATATCAAACTGCAATATGACTTATACTACGTGAAAAATATGACGTTGGCACTGGACTTTCGGATCATGATTGAAACTATCCGTGTTGTGTTACTGGGCGAGGGAGCCCGCTAGGAAGCGGCTTCAGCAGGCCAAGGAGACCGTGCATGAAGAGAGGAAGAGTCCACGCGTTGTCGTTCGATGTCGAGGAGCACTTCCAGGTCTCTGCGTTTTGGTCCGATGAGCGGCGGAGCAAGTGGGAAACCTATGAAAGTCGAGTAGAGCGAAATACAGAGAAGATATTGGACCTGCTCTCGAGACGGGGTGTCCGCGCCACCTTTTTTGTACTCGGTTGGGTTGCCAAGCGGCATCGGGGATTGGTGCGGACCATTGTTGATCAGGGACATGAATTGGCTTCTCATGGGTACGGCCATGAATTAATCACGAACCAACATCCCGATCAATTCCGTGACGATGTGCGGAAAAGTAAACAGTTGCTCGAGGATATTGCCGGTGTTCCTGTTCATGGCTATCGGGCTCCATCCTTCACGATTGTTGCTCAGACTCGGTGGGCGCTTCCGATTCTGGTTGAAGAAGGGTACCACTATGACTCGAGTATCTTTCCCATCCGCCATGATCGGTATGGTATGCCGGGGGCTCTGCCGTACTATCATTGCATCGAAACGGCAAGCGGTCCCTTATGGGAAGTCCCACCCTCTACTTTGAAGATAGGACCCCTACGTATCCCGATTGCGGGAGGGGGGTACTTTCGGCTGTTTCCTTATCCGATCTTACGACGGTTGCTGACCATTGCAGAAGCGAAAGGGGATCCTTTGGTCATGTACCTTCATCCGTGGGAACTGGATCCCGAGCAGCCCAGAATGGATGGTTCGTGGTTATCGACCGTTCGCCATTATTTAAATCTGGATAAAACGGAGGCGCGGCTGAAACGGCTCTTGGCGGATTTCCCCTTTACGACGATTCGGAACACACTGGACACGGTAGGGCAAGTTTGCCTGAAGAGGGCCGGTTTTGCCAACCGGTCAAACGTTAATGTTCAGGATCGCGCAAGCCGATATAGAGCAACGGGGAATGGCCATGCCTGAGCAGACAGAGGCAAAGTGGTATGTGGTGCGTACAAAACCGCATCAGGAAGCCATAGCCGAAGCAAGCTTGCTACGGGGTGGCATTGAGGCGATCTGCCCTCGTATTCAAGAACGGCGTATGATCAAACGAAGATGGCAACACGTCATTGGTCCCTTGTTTCCTGGTTATCTGTTTGCACGGTCTACGCTCGCGGGATTGCGAATGATCACGTATGCCAGGGGAGTTCGCCACGTGGTCTCTTTTGGAGCTGGGCCTGTGGTGATAGGCCAGGACGTCATGGATGAAATTTTCAAGAGAATGGAGGGAGGAATTGTTATTCCTTCTCGACCGTCATTTGCTCGAGGAGATCTTGTTCGAGTTACTGAAGGGCCGCTGCAAGGCCTGCAAGCAGTATTTGAGCGGGAGCTTCCTGGTCAACAGCGGGCACTGCTCTTGATGAGAATGCTGGTTGGCCAAGTGCGTGTGGAGTTGGATTTGTGCGCCCTTGTCAATGCGTAGGTCGGTTTAGTGAGTAACAACCCCGAAAGCAGAACGCGGTCTAGCAAGGTATACGGCGAACGCAAACTTGAGCAAGCGCAAAACAAAGGGCGCAAAGTAAGGACCGTTCACGGCGGGCGGGGGCCTAGGGCATCGGCTTGTTGAAGGCGTCGTTTGCCTCAAAAATGCCGAGCGTGAAAAGAGTTGTGCGCGACGTTCTCAACTGGTCATTGCACCAGAAGGGCGGTAGCCTATTTATCGGTTTCTCATCTCTGATGAGCCGAGCCGGCTCAAACAGATAGAACCTTCACTCGTATGTGCGGTATCGCTGGCTTCGTTGCATTTAATGGAGAACCCTGCGACAGGGCCATGCTCCACCGCATGATCAACGTGGTCAATCATCGGGGGCCTGATGCCGTTGGATTCCATCTGGAGGGACCGGTTGCGTTAGGGCATGCCAGGCTCAGCATTATTGATCTTGCAGGCGGGGCTCAGCCGATGACCAACGAAGATCGGAGTTTATGGATTACGTTCAATGGCGAGATCTTTAACTATGTCGAATTGAGGAACGAGCTGATCAACAAAGGCCATCGATTTCGCACTCAGTCCGATACGGAAGTCATCCTTCACCTCTATGAAGAGAAGGGTGATGCCTGCGTACAAGACCTCAATGGGCAGTGGGCCTTCGCCATATGGGATCCGCGAAGAGAGCGGTTATTTCTGTCTCGTGATCGGCTGGGCATTCGTCCGCTTTTCTACGCGAAGACCAAGAGCGGATTTGCGTTCGCTTCAGAGATGAAATCCTTGTTGGCCATCCCTTCGTTGTCACGGATGATTGACCCCCATGCGTTGGATCAAATCTTCACCTGCTGGGTGACGATTCCTCCCACGACCGTGTTTTCGGGGATCTCGGAGCTTCCTCCCGGCCATTGTCTAACCCTCCAAGAAGGGAAGATGGAGGTTACTCCCTATTGGGCGTTGGAATATGACACCGATGCCACGGTCAAAAGTGAAGATGAGGCTCGAGAGAAACTGCTCGCGTTGCTCCTTGATGCAACACGTCTTCGATTACGATCGGATGTGCCGGTTGGTGCCTATCTAAGTGGAGGCCTGGATTCGACGGTTGTTGCAGCTCTGATCAAGAAGCTGGGTGTCACCCACGTGAAAACCTTTTCGGTAGCCTTTGATGATAAGGAATACGACGAGAGTGCGTTTCAAGAAGAGGCGCGCCAATTTCTTGGCACCGATCATCAAGCTGTCTTGTGCCGGCCAACGGATATTGGAGAGGTGTTCCCCGATGTCATTTGGCATACGGAAACGCCGGTGATTCGGACCGCCCCAGCCCCGTTGTTTCTTTTGTCTAAACTGGTGCGGGAACAAGGATACAAAGTGGTATTGACGGGGGAAGGGTCTGACGAGATTCTGGGTGGATACGATATTTTCAAGGAAGCTAAGATTCGTCGGTTTTGGGCCACCAATCCTCAATCAAAGTTTCGCCCGCTCCTGCTTCGCAGATTGTATCCCTACATGAAAAATCTTCAATCGCAGCCGGAGGCCTATTTGCGAGCCTTTTTTCATGTGTGCAAAGAGGATCTCGACAACCCATTTTTCTCCCATTTGCCTCGCTGGGAGATGACGTCCAAACTCAAACTGTTCTTTTCGCGAGAAGTGAAAGAGCAGATTGGGAACAGCGAAACCATCCAGCAATTAGAAAAGCGGTTGCCTCGCGGGTATGCCCAATGGGATCCATTTGCCCAATCGCAATACCTAGAAACCGCCCTTCTCTTGCCGGGGTATATCTTATCTTCGCAAGGAGATCGAGTGGCCATGGCCCATTCGGTGGAGGGGCGCTTCCCGTTTCTTGATTATCGCGTTGTCGAGTTTGCGGCCCGGTTGCCGGCACGGTTTAAGATGAAAGCTTTAAATGAAAAGCATCTACTCAAACAAGCAGCAGCCTCATTGATTCCGGAAACTATTCGCAAGCGGCATAAGCAGCCTTATCGAGCTCCTGACTGTCAAAGCTTTCTCCGGGGAGACGGCTCTCGCTCACTGGTCGAATATGCTGAGGAACTGCTAAGTCCCCGTGCCATCACGCAGGCTGGTGTGTTTGATGCGGAAAGAGTGGAGAAGTTGGTGGATAAAGTGCGGGCGGGACAGGCCATTGGGGTGAAGGACAACATGGCCTTTGTCGGGATTTTATCGACGCAGTTGGTGGTGGATCGATTCATCAAGCATTTTCCCAAGGAGCACACGCTATGACGTCAATCGAGGCTCAAGTGCGGCAGTATGTCACGGATCGATTGTTGTTTGGGCGGTCGGATGTTGTTGTTGAGGGTGATACCTCGTTTTTGGAGTCAGGGCTCATCGATTCGACAGGAGTTTTGGAGCTCGTCGCGTTTTTGGAAGAGGCTTTTAAAATCAAGGTGGAGGATGAAGACCTCATTCCGGCCAACCTCGATTCGATTAATGCCCTGACCCAGTTTATCCTCGCCAAATCTCAGGCGCTGGCTAACAGTCGCGCCTAAGCCTATGCTGGTCGAAGAATTTTTAGAAGCAAGCGCCGCTCGTGCTCCTCAAAAGGTCGCTCTCATAACCGGGACGCGGTCGGTGACCTACGGAGAGCTTGATCAACGGGCCAATGGCCTGGCTCGCTCGCTGATCCAGGCTGGAATTCAGCGCGGCGACCGTGTCGTCATTTGTCTTCACAACTCCATCGAGGCGGTCGTCGCAATTTGGGGGGTGCTGAAGACGGGTGGGGTTTTTGTGTTACAGAGCCCCTCGGTGAAGACAGACAAACTGCTCTATGTCTTAGACCAAAGCCAAGCGGCAGGCTGTGTTGTCCTGCCAAAACGTGAGGATGAGATCGTTTCGGAGAAAGGGCGACTCCGGGCCTTGAGAATCATGGTAAAAGTCGGCACTCCCGATGCGGGGGTCTTAAAATCCCCCCACCATGGTCTCGACACACTGTGGTTTGAGCATTGTGCGGAGCCGATACCCGGTGCTGCACTGGGTTCGAAGAGACACATTGATATCGACTTGGCCGCCTTGATTTATACGTCGTCATCCACCGGCGAATCGAAGGGGGTCATGTTAACTCATTTGAACATCTGCTCAGCGGCAGCTTCGATTCTTTCTTATTTAGAGTATCAGCCGGATGATGTCATTCTGAATGTGCTTCCCCTCTCTTTTGACTATGGATTGTATCAGGTGTTGATGGGGCTGAAAGTTGGCGCACGTATTGTGCTGGAACCAGCATTTGCCTATCCGCATGCAGTTTTCAAACGTATTGAGCAGGAACGAGTAACGGTCCTGCCCTTGGTTCCAACTCTCATTGCTTCGTTGCTTGAAACCAAGCCGTGCAGCTATGACTTCGCCTCTGTTCGGTGTGTGACCACGACAGGAGCAGCTGTACCTGTAGACCATCTGAAACGACTGCGCGAACGACTTCCCCAGGCCAAACTCTTCTCGATGTACGGTCTCACGGAGTGCAAGCGGGTTTCATACCTCCCGCCGGAGGAATTGGATCGGCGTCCGATGTCGGTAGGAAAAGGCATGCCGAACCAAGAGATCTATTTGGTGGATGCCGATGGTAATCGACTTGGACCAGGATCGGTGGGAGAGTTAGTGGTCAGGGGAGCTCATGTGATGAAAGGCTACTGGAACATGCCGGAAGAGACCGCTCGCGTGTTGAAACCAGGGTTGTGGGGAGATGAGCGAGTGCTTTTCACCGGCGATTATTTTCGCATGGACGAGGAGGGGTATCTCTACTTTCTTGGTCGCAAGGACGACATGATCAAAACCGGTGGGAAAAAGGTCAGCCCTCGAGAGGTGGAAAATGTCCTTCATGCCATGACAGAGGTTGCCGAGGCGGCAGTTATTGGAGTGCCTGATCCTCGTTTGGGGTACGTCGTGAAAGCGTTCGTGCGGCCGCGTGAGGGACATTATCCGACGGAAAGCGATGTTCTTCGGCACTGCCGGCAATCGCTGGAAGACCACATGGTTCCCAAATTCATTGAATTTGTGGATATGCTCCCCAAGACAGAGAATGGAAAGGTCGATAAACGAGCGTTGGAACAGGTCAGTTTGTGTCAGAATCCGCCGTCTGTGTTGCGGGCTGTTCAGCGCGACGCTCCTTCCGCGCACGTGCGAGCTCGAATCGAACAGATTGTCAACGAGGTGATGCGCGTGCATCATGACAAGACGGCGGTCATTTATAAAGATGAGCGATACACCTATGGTGATCTTCGCAGGTTGGTTGAGAGGTACGCCGAGCAGTTGGCTGGTGCTGGTTTGAGGCGGGAAGAGCGAGCGGTTGTCTGGATGGAGAATTCTCCGCAGTACATAGCGGTCTATCTGGCGGTGCTGGAGCTGGGAGCGATCGTGGTGGCCCTCCATTCTCAGACCACGGTCGAAGAAGTTTTGCGGATTGTGCACCATGTGGGGGCTGCGGGCCTGATTATCTCTCCGACTGTGAAACACTGGAGGATGGATCATTTTGAAGACGTTGGGTTGCGCTTCGTCTTGGCTGGCGACTCTCTCCAACCTATGCCCTATCGTGATGCAGGATTCCTTGCTCCAATCGGCGCAGCGCAGGTCATCTATACGTCTGGTTCAACCGGTCGCCCCAAAGGGGTCGTGTTAACGCATCGAAACCTCATTGCTAATACAACGTCTATTCTGGATTATCTCCGGTTGACCGCCGAAGATTCCGTGATGGCGGTCCTGCCCTTCGTCTATGCCTATGGGAACTCCGTCATGCTCACCCATCTTTTCGTTGGGGGAACGTTGGTCATCGAAAACAATATGTTGTATCCGCAGACTGTGGTGGATGCCATGGCCAGGTATCGGGTGACGGGCTTATCGGGAGTCTCGACTACCTATGCGCTGTTGCTGAACAATGCTTCTTTTAAAGCGGCTTCTTTTCCCTCCCTGCGGTACCTGACACATGCAGGAGGGCCCATGCCCTCTGATCTACTAGGACGGATCCGAACCGTTTTTCCTAATCAACGGCTCTATTTGATGTATGGTCAAACGGAAGCGTCTGCCCGGCTGACCTTTCTTCCTCCCGAACTTTTGAATGTGAAAAAAGGGTCGGCTGGTCGGGCAATTCGTGGGGTGACGCTGAAGATCGTTAAGGAAAGCGGCGAGACCGCTCTGCCGGGAGAAATAGGGGAGATCTGGGCCAGTGGCGATAACATTATGCAGGGCTATTGGCAGGAACCCGAACTGACAGCACACGTACTCAAGGACGGGTGGTTACGGACCGGAGATGTTGGTTGGATGGATGAAGATGGATTTGTGACCATTGTTGGCCGCAACAATGAAATGATCAAGTCTGGTGCCTATCGGATTAGTCCGACAGAAATCGAAGAGATCCTGCTGCAGCATCCCCAAATCCTGGAAGCCGGCGTGGTTGGACTTGATGATCCGATCTTAGGACAGAAAATTTGTGCCGTCGTAGCCCTCAAAGAGCAGGAAGCCCTTGACCAGCGCGGTGTGATGGCCTATTGCGCGCAACACTTGGTTCCCTATAAGCGGCCTAAAGTGGTTGTCATTGTCTCCTCGTTGCCTAAATCTCCGTCAGGCAAGGTCTTGCGGCATCGATTGCGCGAGATAGTCTTAACAGCGGCCGGAGAGTCTGTGCCGACTTTTTCCTGAAACCGCCTTTGCCCAACGGCCTGGCACTCGGTCGGTAGCGTGATCTGGAAGCCAACAGGCTGTGCGGGTGACAACGTGCTGCGATAGACTAGAGTTTTCGAGAGACCGAATATTGATCACGGGTATTGATCAAAGGGAGAGCAGCATGGAAGAAAAAAGGGGAAAGGTTTCGCCTGATCACCTCCGTCTTGATGCAAGCGCTGAGGTAGCGCGCATTACGTCGTTTATTCGAGACAAGGTGATCACGACGTTACGGCGGAAAGGTGTGGTCGTCGGGCTCTCTGGTGGTATTGACAGCAGCACGGTCGCAGCGCTCGCCGTCCGGGCGTTGGGGGCTGATCGGGTCATCGGATTGTTTATGCCAGAGTCTGATTCATCCGATGACAGTTTGCGCCTGGGGCATCTGCTGGCAGAAAAACTGGGAATCCGGACGTTTACCGAAGATATTTCCGACATTCTTCGGGGCGCAGCCTGTTACCGGCGGCGTGACGAAGCGATTCGTACTGTTGTGCCCGAATACCATTCAGGCTACAAATCCAAATTGGTACTCTCTTCCCTCGACAGTTCTGAGTTTCGTATCTCCTATGTCGTGGTTCAGTCTCCGGAAGGCGAGCAACGCAAGGTCCGTCTGACAGCCGAGGCATTTTTGGCGCTGGTTGCCGCGACAAACTTTAAGCAACGTACCAGGAAGATGATGGAGTATTACTATGCTGATCGCTTTCTGTACGCTGTTGCGGGGACGCCCAATCGATTGGAATATGATCTGGGATTTTTCGTTAAGAATGGAGATGGCTCAGCGGACATCAAGCCGATCGCCCATTTATACAAGTCGCAAGTCTATCAATTGGCTTCGTATCTCGGCGTACCGGGGGAAATTATCGACCGCCCCCCAACCACGGACACCTATTCCCTTCCTCAATCTCAAGAGGAGTTCTATTTTTCCCTTCCGTATGACCAGATGGATCTCTGCCTGTACGGCAAGACCAACGGAGTGCCCCCGGCGGATGTTGCTGAAGCACTTGGAATGAGCGAAGCCCAAGTCGAGCGTGTGTACCGTGACATCGACGCCAAGCGTGCCGTTGCTCGATACCTGCATATGGAACCCTTGCTGATCGAGCGATTACAAGAAACGGTCGCCGGCGGCTGATCCATCTCCATGCTGTAAACTCGAGATGGCCTCTTCATTGGCTATAAGTTCGACGGTTACCGACCGGCGAGTTCTGGCGCTTGGCGGTGTGCTCACGGCCTCATTTCTGTTCTGCTATGCGGATGTTTTGGTTGCCATGGTCCGCCAGTGGTGGGAGATTTCCTTTTATTCCTACGCGTTCTTGATTCCTGCCATCAGCGCCTATCTGGTGTGGCTCAGACGGGACCACGTGTGGGCCGCGCAGCCCCAACCTCGTTATCTTGCAGGGGCGGTCGGAGTTGCAGCAGGGTTATTGACGTTGATGATTGGCCGCGCTGCAGGTGTTCAAGCCGTGCAGCAGATATCGTTATTGATCACTCTTCCGGGCGTGATCCTGTTTTTGTTCGGGTGGCCAGTCCTTAAAGTGCTGGGTGCGCCAATCGCCTTTTTAGGATTCATGATTCCTGTATGGGATGCCGTCACCGAGCCACTGCATTTTCCCTTTCAGCGTCTTTCGGCAGATCTTGGTGTTTGGTTGCTCAAGGTGTTCGGTATTCCCGTTTACCAAAACGGGATCTTCATCTATCTGCCAAACATCACGCTGGAAGTTGCCAAATCGTGCAGCGGCGTCAACTATTTGATTGCCGTCTTGGCAACGTCCATTTCCCTCTCCACTATTGTGCTTCACAATGTCTGGAAACGCATAGGCCTTGTGGCTTTGGCAGTGACGGTCTCTGCCTTGGCAAACAGTCTGCGTGTGGCGTTGATTGGTGCATTGGCTTACTACGATTTGAGCGGGGACCTTCATGGTCCTTACCACACGTTGCATGGCATGTTTACTTCGATGATCGGCTATGGAGTGATCTTTGTCGGATTGTGGGTGTTGTCTCGCGGACAACAACCGCTCCCCATCAACCCGTCTCGAGGCTTGTGGCAAGTGGAGTGGCCTCGTATGGGGGTCGCCTGGACAGCCCTCGCTGCAGTGCTGACAGCAGTTGGAGCATCGGCCTATGTAGATCGTTCTCGACCTGTCGCTCTTTCCTCGGATGAAGGCCAGCTCTCGCTGGTTGATAGGGGATGGGTGGCGCGAGAAATGCCAGTGGGCGACATCGTGCCGTTCGCCGATGTGAAACGTTCACTAGCATACCGGAGTGATGCTGGTGAAGAGGTCCGTTTGAAGTTTTGGTATTTTGAGAAACAATCACAAGGAAAAGAGTTGATTCACGCGGGAACCCCATCGCTTCATAACGGTGCAATACGGATCAAGTTGTGGAGTGATGGAGGGAAGACCGTTCAAGTCAACCGGAAAATCGTATCAGAAGACGGAAAGCGACGCATGGTCGTGTTTTGGTACGATCTCAATGGTCGAGTGTTGGCGACGCCAGTGCAGGTGAAGATCTACACCGCGATCGATGCCATGATCTATGGCCGGACGAATGGGGCGTTCATTTGGGTGGAGCACGATCTCTCTCAAACAGAAGCCGAAGAGATCAAGCAAGCCAGCGATGTTCTAGACCAATTTGTCACACAGGTTTTGCCACGACTGGGTCGAGTGCTCTCCACCACTTCTGCCGCTATCTGAACTCAAGATGTGCTGACGGACCATGAGCGCTCTCTCCAAGCAGTCCGTAAACCAGCATGAGATACGGTGGGATCGATTGTTGCAAAAGCGGATCTGTTTTGGCCACCAGTCTGTTGGAAAAAACCTGATTGACGGGTTCCACGGCCACGACCAAGCGCGTCTTCACGTTGTCGAAAGCGTCAATCCTGAAACATTTCGGCTTCCGGTTTTTGCTCATTTTCGAGTCGGCCACAATCGGGATCCTCTGTCAAAATTTCGGCACTTTGAATCAGTCATAACATCCGGGGTAGGAGAGTCGGTTGATGTGGCGTTCTTTAAATTATGCTATGTGGATTTTACGGCCCAGACGGACGTCCGTAGTCTGTTCGAGGCGTACTGTCGCATGATGGATAGGCTTGCTAAGACCTATCCGGCTGTGACGTTTCTCCACCTTACTGTGCCAATGAGGCACCTTGAGCGCGGAATCCGTCAATGGATAAGAGATCGATGGCGCGGCGAGGATCCGGAGCGACTTGCCCAGATGAAGCGTCATGCTTACAACGAACTCCTGCGTGCCACCTATGGATCATCGGGGCTGTTATTCGACCTTGCAGCAGAAGAAACAACGTATCCGGACGGGCGCCCTTCGGTCATTCGGTATCGAGGGGAAGGGATTCCGCACCTGGTCTCTCACTATACGTTCGATGGCGGCCATCTCAATGAGTTGGCCGCAGCAAGAATCGCAACTCGGCTACTAGCCTGGATCGGATCACTGAACGAAGGCGAGAGCAATCCCTGAGGTAGATCACCATGGTGCAGATTGTCTATTGCGATGATCGTCATGCCCAGGCCTGGGATGAGTACGTCAGCCGCCATGAGCAGGGATCGTTCTACCATTTGTTTGGGTGGAAACGGATCAATGAGTCGGTCTTTGGACATCAAACGTTCTATCTGGCAGCAATGGAGGATGGGCAAATCAAGGGGGTGTTCCCCCTCGTTTATTTGAAGACCAGACTGTTCGGAAAGATTCTCTGTTCGCTGCCATTTGTCAATTATGGCGGCCCCTGTACGGATGATCCCTCTATTGATCGATTGTTGATTGAGGAAGCCAGGTCCATCGTTCACCAGCACGGTATCAAATATCTGGAGATCCGCGGAACGCGAAAGGTGGGAGGAGACTTGCCGACTTCTGAACACAAGGTCAGCGTCACCATTCTGTTGGATCCAAACCCCGATACGCTGTGGAATGCGTTCAAAACTGGTCACCGCAACAATATCCGACGTGCTTATAAGAGAGGGCTGACGGTCAGAAGTGGAGGAGTCGAGCTGCTTGAGACATTCTATGAAATCTTGAGCATCAGCTGGCTAAACTTGGGAACGCCGCTGTATCAAAAAGACTATTTTGCGCAAGTACTGCACACTTTTCCGACTGCGATCAAGATCTTCGTATTAGATCATCAGGGGGTCCCGGTTTCTGCAGCGTTCAATGGCCATTTTCGTGGTGTCGTGGAAGGGATGTGGTTGGGAGCCCTTCCGAAGGCACGGGAGGTGGAGGCAAGCTATGTGCTCTATTGGGAGATGATCAAAGATGCCTGTGAACGGGGTTACCACCTCTATCATCTGGGCCGTTCCACGGTAGATTCAGGTGGCGAAGCATTTAAGAAAAAGTGGAATGCGTTTTCCACCCAACTATATTGGCAGTATGTCATGAGGAATGGAGGCCCTATTCCTCAACTCAATGTAGCCAACCCCAAATTTCAATTGGCCATCAATGTGTGGAGACGGCTGCCTCTGCCAGTTACCAAGGTCATTGGACCACTAGTGGCAAAGGGGATTCCCTAAATCAGTTTCCGGTTCTCTCTTTCGCCTCCGTCAGGGAATTCGCGTTTATCATGGCCACGCGATTTCGATTCCTGCCTCCAGCCGGCACACCGGTGAGCTTAGCTGATGTGGCAAGCACGATCGGAGCGGTGCTGGCCGGCCAAGAGGTTCTTGAAGCATTCAAGGCCTCTCTCTGTGCCAAGGTAGGGGTCCGCTCTTGTGAATTCGTATCCACGGGTCGTGCAGCGCTCACCCTCGCCCTGCTTGCTCTCAAAGAACTCGATGGAGGACATCGACAAGAGGTCATCATCCCTTCCTACACCTGTTTTTCGGTGCCATCGTCCGTGGTCAAGGCTGGGCTCACTGTGAGGCTAGCTGACGTCGATCCTGAGACCCTCGACTTTGTGCCGGAGTATCTTGAGCAGATTGATGGAACCAAGGTCTTAGCGGTGGTGGCGACCAATTTGTACGGCCTGCCCAATGATATGAAGCGGTGGAGGCACCTGACGGAGGGGCGTGGGATCTATCTGATCGATGATGCGGCTCAATGTCTGGGCGGATCGGTCTCGGGACGACAGTCCGGCACGTGGGGCGATGTGGGGCTCTACAGTTTCGACAAGGGCAAGAATGTCACATCGATCGATGGCGGTGTGGTGGTGACCAATTCCGATCAGATTGCAGCAGCCATGTCCACACAAGTCAAAAGACTGAGGGATAGCACCATAGGCGAGTCGCTGACTCACGTCGTGAAGTTGCTGGTCTATGCGACCTTTCTTCATCCCCGACGGTATTGGATTCCTAATTCATTGCCTTTTTTGGGACTTGGCACGACAGTCTATCGGACCGATTACCCGCTCGCTCGATATGATAAATGGATGGCACCGTTGGGAAGTCGATTGTTCGCCCAACTCGATGCCTTTGCGGCTCAGCGTCGCGCCACTGCTGAGGGCTATGCTAAACGATTGCCATGGAGCGCTCGCCTCCGTCCCATCGTGCCGCAGGCCACAGCTGTACCAGCCTACCTGCGATATCCGGTCTTAGTCGCGTCTGAATTCCGGGCGAAGGTAATCGACGTTCTTCGGCGGGAGGGGATTGGAGCGACCGCTTCGTATCCGTCCGCTATCAATGACATTCCTGAACTTCGAGATCGGCTCAAGCCGGAGGATCGAGCCCTCTCAGGAGGGCGTGACCTCGCGCAAAGAATTCTAACCCTTCCCACTCACAGTTATGTGACGGGGGAGGATCAGGATCGGATCGCAGCCATCATGGCGGAAGTGCTAGGCGAATAGCCGCGATAGTCTGGTTTACCGTGGCCGATCCAACGATTGTGTCGTCGATCGATCATGTGGGGCTTGATCCCCAAGCATGGAATACCTTGGCAAGCAAAAGTCCGACCAGGACGATCTTTCAGACCTACCAATGGCTCGCCAGTTGGGAAAAAACCTTTGGCGATCAGTGCGAGCCATTGTATCTCGTCGTTCCAACTTCCGACGGGACGACGATCGAAGGGGTCGCTCCGCTCATGCTCACCAAGGGATTTCTTGGGCATCGGGTTATCAAGTTTCTGGGAGATGGCAGGGCTGACTACGGAGACGTACTGTTTCCCACCGACCGCCTCGATGTGGTGGAAAGGCTTCTGCACCATCTATGGGCTGCCGAGGGTCGATGGGATTGTATGATCCTTAACAGTATTCCTTCGGAATCGCCGACCCTTTCGGCGATTGAGCAGTTCTGTCGTCGCTACGGCTGCCACTTGCTTCAACGGGAGCTCTACCCGAGTCCGACGTTGCTGATCAAGGGACATGAAGAAGAAGCGTTGAAGGTATTCAATAAGTACAGTTTGCGCCGCCGGCAGAATTATTTTCAGCGCCAGGGCCGCCTCACCTTCAAAACGGTGCAGGGACCAGAGGTGATGGCTTATCTGGAGGGTTTCTTCTCGCAACACATCGCCCGCTGGGCCAACACCGGGAGCCCCAGTCTGTTTCTTGACGAGAAGAATCGATCATTCTACCAGGAATTAGCGCAGGCTCTGTGTGGGACGGATTGGCTTGTATTGTCGATCGTGATTCTGGATAGTCGTCCGTTGGCGATGCATGTGGGATTTGATTATCAAGGGCGGTTCTTGTGGTATAAGCCTTCGTTCGATCCAGCTTATGCAAAACATTCTCCAGGCTTGGTTCTGCTTCGGTATCTGATCGGCTATGCGATCGAGCAGAAGCGTGAGGAGTTTGATTTCTCCATAGGTGATGAACCGTTCAAGCAGCGGTTCTGTAACCATGTGCGCACGACCGTTCAGGTTCAGGTTTTTAAGGATAGCGTCACCTATGCCCTTGTTACAACGAGGCAAAAACTGGGTTCGATAAGAAGAATGCTGCACGGCAAAATAAAGAGAACTGATTGTGCAAGCTCGTGACCCTGTCGATGTAAGCGTCATCATTCCGACGTACAACCGCGCCCACTTGGTGGCCGAGGCGATCGAGAGCGTGCTGCGCCAGACGAGGCCTCCGAGGGAAATTATCGTTGTCGATGACGGATCGACGGATGACACGAAACAGGTGTTGGCTTCGTTCGGCAATCGGATTACGGCTATTCATCAGGACAACAAGGGGGTAGGAGGGGCGCGTAACAGGGCTTTGGAGGCGGCTCAGGGGCGGTACCTTGCTTTTTTGGACTCCGATGACCTCTGGATGGAACGAAAATTAGAATGGCAAGTGGCCATCATGGAACAATTCCCCCATGTGGGATTTCTATTCTCAGACTTTGTGATCACAGGCAATAAAAGCAAGGTGATACCCAAGGGGCTGAGCACCTGGTTTCACGAACCGCTCCAGTGGGACAAGGTGTTTGAGGAAATGTCCAGGGTCGTGGTGCCCTGTGCGACTCGCGAGGAACCGATCGTGCTCTATTCGGGACGGCTGTACCGGGCGTTACTGGCCAGCCCCTACATTCTTCCGAGTTGCGCGATTGTACGGGCTGCTTGCGTCACACCAGATATTCGGTTTCCTGAAGACAATCATCACTGTTCAGACTGGGCATTTTTTGCGCGAGTGGCTCGAACCTATCCGGCGGGGTTCATGGATGTAGAGACAACCGTCAATCGCGGCGGCGATGAATGGCCGCGATTGACGCATATGAGTGCCGCGGCAAAAATCCGCTTCCATCTCCGTATGATTGAGTCGGTGTGGAAAGCCGATCCAGCGTTTGTCACTGCTCATCGTGAGGAACTCAGAAGAGTAGAGGCGGATCTCTATTTGCAATTGGCCAGGCACGGTGTCATGCACTCAAACATGCGTGACGCACGAGCAGCCATAGGACGATGGTTCTCGCTCGGGAAATTCAACGGTTGGCCTACGGGGATAGGGGTGGCCCTGTGTGCGTGGTTGCCAGGAAGTGGAGCAATACTACGGGGGGTTCGATCGTTCGTAGGAAAAAGCCATTGACTCTGGAGGCGCCTTCACAGGCAAAAGGCAACCGGGGAGGGACACGCATCTGTACGACATTGAAGTGGTGAAAAGCTATTCGGTGTTAGAAGGCATGGCGGAAGAATGGGATGTTCTCGCCGAACGAGTGGGGATACCGACCTTAAGCTATGCGTGGATCGTGGCTGGCGTGGAGGCCTTCCATGCAGAGGACCAACTGTCGATTGTCACCGTTCGCCGACGAGGAGAATTAGTTGGCCTTGCGCCGCTAGTTGAGCGGAGGCACGGTGCAGCCGTCAGGCTGGAATTGATCGGCGTGTCATTTCTGTATGAACCGTCCGGACTTCTGTATCGTGATGACGAGGCGCTCGCGTATCTGATAGAAGCCCTTTGCCAAATGCGACGTCCGATTGCTCTGGCCCGAGTACCGGTGGAGTCAGCAGTGGCGTCTCGGTTTGATCGCGGCCCGCTCGCTTCGCATCCTGGAATCCTCATGAAAGGAGGCATCAGCTATTCGCTAATGGTTCCGATTTCATCGGGATGGATTGCCTATCTGGAGAAGCTTTCGTCTCGCCGCCGCTATGATTTAAGGCGGGCTCGCCGCCGGGCTGAGCAGAGAGGACCGGTCACGGTTCGGATTTTTTGTCCAAAGGAAGACGAGCTCGCTGCCGGCATGAAAGAGTTTGTCCGCATTGAAGCGACGGGATGGAAAGGTCGGAGGGGATCGAGCCTTAAGCAGCGACCGGCCATGAGGCAGTTTTTTGAACAGTATGCCCTCCAGGCCTCACGGGCTGGTGTCTTTCGGTTCGCCTTTCTGGATGTGGCAGGGATACCGATTGCTGCCCAGCTGGCGGCCCTCTATGCTGACCGATATTGGGTGTTTAAGATCGGCTACGACGAGGCATGGAGCCATTGCTCTCCGGGATGGCAGTTGCTGGGCGAAACCATCCAGTATGCTTTTGAGCAGAAACTGGCCTCCTATGAGTTTCTGGGGAGCGATGAAACCTGGCTCCATGGCTGGATCACGGAGCGTCGAGGCTATCAGACGATTTCCTATTATCCGCTCACCTGGCGAGGTCTGTATGGGTTGACGGTTGACGTAGTGGGGAGGATCAAAAATCGTCTGGTGGCGA
Source organism: Nitrospira sp. (assembly GCA_024331045.1). Classification (GTDB taxonomy): domain Bacteria; phylum Nitrospirota; class Nitrospiria; order Nitrospirales; family Nitrospiraceae; genus Nitrospira_D. The sequence goes on along the minus strand of JANDJC010000015.1, from coordinate 15,155 downwards.
CGAAAACGATCGTCAGGCCGGTGGCGATATCATGAATTCGATGGTGCCAAGAGGAACGCTCCAGATAGCCTGGTGGGTGGCTCCGGTGTTCGTTGCGGCGCTGTTCGTCCTGCCCAATCTCTTGGCCAATCCGTTGGCTGCGCTGTGGCTTCGTCTGCCTGGGTTAGACAAACTGGTTCATTTCATCGCGTTTGTTGTTCTGTTGCTCATCATAAATGGTGCAGTATGTCATGCATCCTGGCCCAGGGAAGAACGAAACAGGCTTGCGCTGGCTACAGGCCTGACTTTAGCGGTCGCAGTGTTGGATGAAGTTCAACAAGCGGTCTTGAGAATCGGCCGAACGGCGGAATCTGGCGATCTGGTTGCGGATACGGCGGGCATCCTTGTTGGTGTCGTGGTGGTGAGAAGCCGGCAGCTTGGAATCAAATGGGCGGTGCCCTTGATTCTGCTGCTGCTGGTTCCGGTGGCAGTCGTCACAGCCAAAACCCATCAGGATCTGAAACACTACAATCTAGGGATGGTCTATGAGCGGGAGCATGACTATCAGCGGGCTCGGGAAGAATATCAGCTTGCCTTGGATAGTGGGTTTGAGTCCGCTCAACTGTACAATGCCATTGCCTGGCTCGACATCGAATTTTTGGGAGCCGATCCAATACTGGTCGAACCCTATGCCGCTCGGGCGTATGCCCTTGATCCCCGAAACCCCGACATTCTCGACACCTATGGATGGGTCTTGGTGCAGGCTGGGAGAGTGCAGGAGGGGTTGCCGTTGCTTGAGAAGGCCAAGGCACTCAAGCCGACTATCTACTGTATCGACCTTCACTTAGGCGTGGCCTATGCCAAAGTGGGGAAAAATCAATTGGCGGAGCAGTATCTTCGCTCTCAAATTGCGTTGGGAACAGGGGATCGGTTTGAGGAAGCCGCAAGGCGAGCGCTGCAGGCTTTTGAAACAGAGGACCAAGAGAAAAAGCTGTTCAGGCAGGATAAAAGAAGGATCTCCGCTGAACCAACCAGTTGATGGAGGGGGGACTGATGAAGGTTGCTGGGAAAAAACGTGTGCTGGTAACGGGCGGGGCAGGGTTTCTTGGCTCCCATCTCTGCGAGCGTCTTTTGACTCAAGGGGATGATGTCCTCTGCGTCGACAATTTTTATACAGGGACGAAAGACAACATTCGCCACCTCCTTTCCCATCCGGCGTTTGAACTCATGCGTCATGATGTGACGTTTCCCCTCTATGTTGAGGTTGACGAGATTTATAATTTAGCTTGCCCCGCGTCACCCATTCACTATCAACGGCATCCTGTTCAGACCACCAAAACCAGCGTGCATGGCGCGATCAACATGCTTGGTTTAGCTAAACGGGTCGGAGCCAAAATCCTGCAGGCTTCAACTTCCGAAGTGTATGGAGATCCGATTATCCATCCACAGACAGAAGAGTATTGGGGGAATGTGAATCCCATTGGCAGCCGAGCCTGTTATGACGAGGGAAAACGTTGTGCGGAGACGCTGTTCTTCGATTATCACAGGCAATACAATTTGAAAATCAAAGTAGCGAGGATCTTCAACACCTATGGTCCAAGGATGCATCCCAATGATGGGCGCGTAGTGTCGAACTTCATCGTTCAGGCCTTGCAGGATTTGCCCATCACGATTTATGGCGATGGGACCCAGACCCGTTCATTCTGCTACGTGGACGATATGATCGATGCGCTCGTGTCCCTTATGAACAGTGGTGATGAAGTCGTGGGGCCGGTCAATTTCGGAAATCCGGAGGAATATTCCATCTTACAATTAGCTGAGACGATCATCGAGATTTGCAATTCAAAATCGACTCTCGTGTTTAAGCCGCTCCCGTCCGATGACCCCAAACAGCGGCAGCCTGACATTACGAAGGCAGAAAAGCTCTTGCAGTGGTACCCCAAAGTTCCTCTGCGCGTGGGGCTGGCAAAGACTGTGGCCTATTTCGATACCCTGTTGCGGGCGAATTAAACAACGACTAGCAGGACTATTCCCACGAATAGCCCCCCTGAAAGCTCGCAACATAAAGTGAGCAAAAAGCGAAATTTCGAAACGATGAGCATCCTGCCATGAGAATGGGCAAGATGTTGCGAATGAAATCACTTCTTAAAGTGGCAATCGCACACGGTCTTTATGCGGTGGGGCTCCTGCAGCTCTGGCTGCGAATCAAGCTTCGGCGGAAAGCCGTTGTGTTGATGTACCATCGCGTCCTTACCGAAGAGGAAATGAAGGTAACGGGGTCACATCCAGCTATCGTGGTCACGCGGGAGACCTTCGCGATGCAGATGGAGACCCTTCACAAGCGGTTCCATGTGATCACAATTGACGAGTTTGTGGAGCGGATGGAACGCAAAATGCCATTTGAGAATTCATCATGCTTAGTGACATTTGATGATGGCTGGCGAGATAATTATTACAATGCTTTCCCTCTTTTAACTCACCACCAGATTCCAGCGGTTATCTTTTTACCTGTCAATTACATAGGGACACAACGACTGTTTTGGCAAGAAGCACTAGTTCATGGACTCCTTACTGCGATCAAGGAGGCCAGACAAGATCCATCAAAGGCCTCTTTGTTGCGAGAAATTATCGCACCATTAGGACTCGAGCAGTGTATCGAGTGTACTGATGCTGACCCTCGTCAGCGAATTATTGAGCTCATAACGTTGCGGCGAAAACGGTTTGAGCTGGTGGAAGTTAACAAGGTTCTTACGCGGCTCGACCAAGAATTGCCCATAAGATGGGATGATGCAAAGGCTACAGATGGCTTCATTACATGGGAACATGTTACGGAAATGTTGAAAAAGGGTGTTCAATTTGGTGGCCATGGTAGCGAACATCACTTGCTCAGTGAGATTCCTCTGGATGAAGCGCGTAAGGACATTGAAGAGTGTACATCGGTCTTAGTCACTCGGCTGAAAAAGCCCCCCATCTACTTTAGTTACCCGCGCGGTTACCGAACACCCCAAGTAATCGAGGCTGTTCAACAGTCTGGGTATCGCGTGGCGTTCATTGCCAATGGAGGTCATGTCAAATGCGACGATGATCGATTTACCGTGAGACGAATTAACATCTTTGAAGAAGACACGAAAACCGTTCCGCTGTTTTTGGCCAGGATTGTCGGGTTGTTTTAGGTGAAATGGAGCAACAACTGCTCCCATGATGAATTTGCTACTCCTGACGAGGAAGTATGACTGCTCAGTTTCTGCCATTCGTTCCCTCTGAGCCTGTCCCGCAGATGGTCGATGACTTGTACCTAGATCTTTTAAAACGTTGTCTTACCAGAGCGATATGCGCCCACAAAGTGACTCGGCATACAATTGCCCCCAGACGGTTTCATTTTCGCGCTGCCAAGTGGATTCTCGATCGCTTGTTGAGCCCCTTTCATCTTGAGATCGTTCAGCTGAGGCCCAGTGAAGAGTCCGATTACCTTGAGTCAACACATGAGGCGCGCGGTCGAGAGGAAGACGCCGAAACGATGGTTGGGATGAAGCAGTTGGATCAGATGCAGGCTGCCATCACCGATGTTATCAGGAGACAAGTGCCCGGGGATGTTCTGGAGGCTGGGGTTTGGCGAGGGGGGGTGTCGATTTTTATGCGAGGCGTTTTGAAAGCGAGGGGCGATCAGAGGCGAGTCTGGGTTGCTGATTCTTTTGAGGGGTTGCCGGATCCAGAGCAACAGCACAATTCATTTGGATGGCGGAAAGGTGACATGGCGGTTTCTTTGGAACAAGTCAAATCTAACTTCTCCCGCTACGGGTTGTTAGACGAGCAGGTGGTCTTTCTTCCAGGTTTTTTCCATGAAACACTTCCGACTGCTGCAGTGACGAGCTTGTCCGTGCTCCGTGCGGATGCTGATCTTTATGAATCCACGCGGGAGATCCTCACCCATCTGTACCCCAAACTTTCAGTGGGAGGGTATGCGATCTTCGACGATTATCAGAATCTGAAGGACTGTCGGCTGGCGATCGATGAGTATCGGTTGGAACATCAAATCAACGATCCGATCATTTCTATTGATAGACGAGCAGTCTATTGGATTAAGTCGGCACAGTCATCCTAATTCATATTGTTAGCAGCTCTCTTGTTACCAGTTCTCCGCAGGAGCGTCAGTTATGTAAAAGGCGATTCTATGGCTATTGCTGAGTTGGTGGCTTTTTTCTGGTGATGGAAAGTGGTATGGGCGAGGATGAACCTCGCATCAGAGATGCTAATGGATGAGGACCGTGAACAAGGTAAAAACAATTATCACAGTTGTGAGCTTGGGCCTTCTTGCGGCTGCCATTGTGATCGGTCACGAGCGATATTTTGTACGAAAGCAGTTCGGCCCTTCGTCTCTTTTTGGCGTGTCTATCCTCCTCGTAGCTGCGCTCATGCTGGCCATGACTCGTTCCTTGTTAGGAACTCGTTGGCACGAGGTTGTAGTTCGGACATGGCTTCTCTTTCTTTCGATCACATTGACGTTCGCCGTCGTTGATATGGTGGCGGCCCTCGTTTTAGTTAAACCTCTATCTCCTCTGCTGGTACCTGATCCTGTTCGACACCATAAATTTGTTCCAAACACAAACTCGCGGGTTGAACAACCAGAATTTTCATATATTCAGCATGTGAACAATATTGGCCTTCGCGGGAAAGACACCACTTTTCAAAAACCTCCCCATCATTATCGGATCTTGATGTTGGGAGATTCCTTTACCATGGGCAAAGGAGTCGAAGACGACCAGACCTTTTCCGCTTTGTTAGAAAAGGAATTAAACCAAGAAAAGACGTGTGGCACAGCTATTGTGGAGGTGTTAAATGGGGGTGTTGATAGCTACGCACCGATTCTTTCGTTTTTTCAGTTATCTGGGGACTTATCCCAATTGGAAGTGGATCTTGTGTTGCTCAACTTAGACGTAAGCGATTTGTTACAAGAAACTGTGTATAGAAAAGAAGCTACCTATGATAAAGAAGGCAGGATCATCGGTGTGCCCGGTCGCGAACGCCAGGAGTTACTGAGCGAACAAATTCGGTCCTGGATCGATCAACACACATTTTTTACCCGGTTAATTCTCTTTTATCTGAATAACTTGATGGGTTATCGGGACTTTACCGTGCAAGGAATGGTGACACGTGCAAACCCAGAGTTATTGAGATACACACTGGCTGACGATCAAGAAGATCGCACGAGTCAGTGGGATCGGCTCTTTGAGAGTATCGCCATGATAAAACAGGTAGTTGAAAAGAGAGGACAACAGTTTGCAGTGGTAGTGTATCCCTGGGGTCATCAAGTGCGCGACACCGAGTGGGTTCCAGGTCGTTCTTATTGGATTTCAGAAGGAGCAGTTGCTTCTGATCGCTACTTAGAAACCGTTGCTCATTATGCGTCAGGGCGGAAAGTGGAACTTGTAAATGTATTTGGAGCTTTTCGGTCGTATAAAGGCCACAAGCCTCTTTATTTTAGATATGACATGCATTGGACTCCCGAGGGACACAAAGTGATGGCATCGGCCATCAAGGAATATTTACTGAAAACAACCCTTGCAACAGCATGTTCGGTAAAGTAGCGGGACCGTAAGAGATCAAGCTATGAAACTGCCGCTTCTTCCTCTTGGCCAATGCGGCTTTCGGTTTGAATTCAAAAAGGTAACTGTCTATACCGATCCTTATTTGAGCGATTACGTTGCAGAGGTCGAGGGGCAAGACATGCGCCGCCTTAAACCGATCCTGATTGACCCCTCAAGAGTGGCTGATGCTGATTATGTTCTGATCACCCATGCACACATGGATCATTGTGATTTAAAAACTCTGGTGCCCTTAGCGGCTGCCTCACCGACCTGCCAGTTCATATGTCCAAACGAAGTGAGTAAGCTGTTAGTTATCGGAGGAATTAGCCGCCACCGCATAATCCTTGCCGAAGATGAATGGATCAATCTAGGGCCTGGGGTGAGAGTGATGCCCGTGCCTGCTGCTCATCCGCACGTTGAACGTGACGAAGAAGGGTACCTGCGTTGCGTAGGCTATGTGATTGAGTGGGAAGGGCACAAACTGTATCATGGGGGCGATGGTTCGCCCGATGATTGCGTGATTGAACGGCTACGGCAGCTAGGCCCCATCGATGTTGCCTTCATTCCTGTCAACGAAAGGAATTTTTACAGAGAGAGACGGGGTATTATTGGTAATATGACCGTTCGCGAAGCGTTTCAGATGGCTGCCGACATAGGGACTAAAGTCCTAGTGCCGACCCATTGGGATATGTTTGCGCCCAATAGTGTGTATGAGGAGGAAATCAGGCTCTTGTATAAACTAATACAACCGCCTTTTGCCCTGCAGATAAATCCCCAGGAAATCCAGTTCTGATTGTTGGCCGGCATGAAAGTTAGCATCATCATTCGCACGTATAACGAAGAGCGCCATCTGCCGGCGTTGCTCAAACAAATTGCAGCGCAGCAGCCAGAGGCGATTTCAAAAGAAGTAATCGTGGTTGACTCTGGATCGGAAGATCGCACAAGAGACATCGCTCAAAGTTTTGGGTGTCGGATTATCCGCATTGCGAAAGACGATTTCACGTTTGGGCGTTCGCTCAATGTTGGCTGCGGTGCCGCAACTGGTCGATACCTTGTTTTTGTGAGTGGTCATTGTATTCCAGCCAGTGAACGATGGTTGGAGCAACTCATCAAGCCATTGGAAGAAAACATCTGTGTCTACACGTATGGCAGACAGGTAGGAGACAAAACCAGCAAGTTTAGTGAGCGGCAATTATTTAAAAAATACTTTCCAGAATTCAGCAGCGTGCCGCAAGAGGGATTTTTTTGCAACAATGCCAACGCAGCCCTGCCATGGGAGGTGTGGGATGCGTATCGCTTTAATGAAGAGTTAACTGGTCTCGAGGACATGGAGCTTGGTAAGCGTCTAGTGGAAAAAGGGCTTAAACTGGGGTATGTAGCGGAAGCCCCTGTCTTCCATCTGCATAATGAAAGTTGGCGGAAGTTGCATCGGCGGTACGAGCGTGAAGCAATTGCCCTGCAAAAGATCATGCCAGAAGTACAAGTCAGCTTCCTTGACTTTCTTCGTTATACCGCCAGTGCCGTGTGGCTTGACTGCAAAGCAGCCTTACTCGAAGGAGAAGGCATCAAGCCATTTCCTCAAATCGTTTTGTTTCGTTTCCTTCAGTTTTTAGGGGCCTATCAAGGCAACCATGAAACCAGAAAAATGTCTCGGGCTCTCAAGGAAAAGTACTTTTATCCGAAGTGAAGAAGTGCGCCACATTCATGCTTATGGCCGAACGGATTGTCGCCCTGCTGCCGATGAAGGCACACAGTGAACGAGTCAAAGGAAAAAATTTTCGTCTCTTCAATGGAAGGCCATTGTTCCGTTGGATTCTGGACTCATTGCTGGATGTTGAATCGGTAAACCTGGTCGTCCTGAATACCGATGCAAGATCCATCTTAGCCGAACATGGCCTGTATGACTCTGAGCGGGTGATGATTCGTGATCGGCGGCCGGAGCTGTGTGGAGATTTTGTGAGCATGAATCGCATTTTAGCGGATGATGTGGCTGCTGTTCCGGCCGATATTTACGTGATGACCCATACGACTAATCCGTTGCTTAGTAGCACCACCATTCGGGAGGCGTTAAAGAAATTTGAACAAGAGCGGGGGCAATATGACTCCCTGTTTTCAGTGAATAAATTTCAAAGTCGCTTTTATCGGCAGGATGGAAGTCCGATCAATCACGACCCCCGAAATCTCATCCGCACCCAGGATTTAGAGCCCTGGTACGAAGAAAACTCCAATCTGTACATTTTTACTCAAGAGAGTTTTCGTCAAACCAATGCCAGAATTGGGTTGAAGCCGCTGATGTTTGAAACACCCCGCATAGAATCGTTTGATATTGACACCCCTGAAGACTGGACCATTTGCGAGTTATTGGCCAAGTCTTTGCTCTCTGTTCAAGGATAATCTGGTGCGAGTGCTTATCACCTGTCCTCCGATGATCAACAATATCGATAATTTGCACCATCTGTTTGAGGAAAGCGGCGTACAAACGGTTTGCCCCGATGTTGCTCAGACCCTGAGCGAAGACCAACTGGTTCGGTTAGTTCCTCAGTGTGATGGCTGGATCATCGGAGACGATCCGGCCACTAGGCGAGTCTTTGAGGCAGGAAAGAAAGGGGCGCTGAAGGCAGCAGTCAAATGGGGGGTGGGGGTCGATAACGTCGACTTTGTCGCGGCAAAAGATATGGGAATTCCTGTTGCCAATACTCCAAACATGTTCGGAGATGAGGTGGCGGATATTGCGATGTTGTATGTAACGGCCCTTGCACGAGAGACGTTTTGGATTGATCGAGAAGTTCGGGCGGGACGGTGGCCAAAACCAACGGGTCTCTCTCTCGCTGGCAAGACGGTTGGATTGATCGGCTTGGGAAACATTGGCCAGGCGACAGCTAAACGCTTGTCTGCAGCTGGCATGCGGATAATTGTTTATGATCCGGCAATCACGTCGGCTGCTCAAGTGAGCCCCCTCATGTTAGCGAACTGGCCTGAGCGAGTGGAGGAGTGTGACTTTCTCGTGTTTACCTGCTCGCTCAACTCCAGCAGCAGACAGATGCTCAATGCTAGCGTCTTGTCTCTGGTCAAAAAAGGAGTTCGGATTGTAAATGTAGCACGAGGGGCTTTGATTGTAGAGAGTGATCTTATTGACGCGTTGCAGCAGGGGATTGTGCATTCTGTCGCCCTTGATGTCTTTGAGACCGAGCCATTGCCCCTGTCATCACCGTTGCGGAAATTTGAACGCTGCGTGTTCGGCTCACACAATGCCTCGAATACGAGCGAAGCAGTCATGAGAGCCAGCACGCGGGCTGTGGAGTTGCTCTTTAGATTTTTAGGAGTGGGGCGTCGTGATGCTTGATGGTCCAAAAGTTGCGCTCATCACTGGTGCTGCTGGTGGAATTGGTCAAGCATTATGTCGAGAATTTAAAAAGAATGGCTATCTGGTCATTGCCACTGATCAGGTTGAATTCTCCGGATTGGTATGTGATCGGTTTATCAGGACTGATCTCCAATCTCTGTGTCAGGACGAGAAAAATCTTCTGAAGTTTGTCACGGAAGTCAATATCCCAGAAGATAGGCTCACAGTGCTTGTCAATAACGCCGCTGTCCAGATTTTAAACAGGACATCGGAGATCTCTCGACAAGATTGGTATGACACGCTGAATGTGAACCTACTGGCTCCTTTTTTGTTGACACAAGCTTTTCTGCCTGCCCTTGAGAAAGCGGGGGGGAGCGTCATCAATATTGCAAGTGTGCATGCGATTGCCACAAAGCCAGGTTTTGTTTGTTATGCGACCAGCAAGGCGGCATTGGTTGGTTTGACGAGGGCGTTAGCTGTGGATTTAGGAGGGCGGGTGCGCGTGAATGCTGTCAATCCGGCGGCTGTGGCTACGCCGATGTTGCGAGAGGGGTTTCGTGGCAAAGAGGATCGATTTGCAGCGTTGGCGGAAGTCCATCCCCTTGGGCGTATTGCCGAACCAGAAGAAGTTGCTCGAGCAGTGGTCTTCCTCTCATCATCGGAAGCTTCCTTTGTCACCGGAGCGACCTTCAATGTCGATGGAGGCGTTTTATCACGCTTGCACGATCCGGAATGAACTGTTCGGAGGGGAACAATGCGATTGTCAACTACATTGTTGACAAAACTTCCGTGACTCAGATGAGCGGCCCAACAGCAACAGAGTCTCACTCGGAATGGCCACCTGCTGTTATTGCCGGCGCATTTCAGACCGGTGTCCTGGGCGTGCGGAGTTTGAAGAGACAAGGGATCAAGGCTATCTGCTTCGATTGCGATCCAACCATGCCGGGCTTTCAGTCAGCCTATGGGCCAGCCCGTCTTTGTCCTGATCCTGACCGCGACCCAGAACGATGGGTTGAGTTTATGGTTGGACTGGCTCAAGAGTTGGGACAAAAATCGGTTCTTATTCCCAGCTCCGATCGTTTCGTCACAGCTATTGCCGATCACAGCGACATTCTACAAAAACATTTCTTGTTGAGCCCAGGCATCAAGGTTCAAGGGCTCCTGGCGCAGAAACAGACTCAGTATCAGTTGGCCATGGAGCACGGCATGCCGATGCCGCTGACCGGCATGGTGGACTCGATCGAGGACCTCGAAATGTTTTCACGGCAAGTAAGTTACCCCTGTTTGATCAAGCCGTGGCATTTTCGTGAATGGGGAAAGTTTCCCAAAGGACATCCTCTGGCTGGCCAAAAAGTTGCAATTGCTCACTCTTCGGAGGAGCTACGCGCACTCTATGAATTAGCGCGACCTGTCACCCCAAGCGTGATCGTTCAAGATATCATCCAAGGCCCTGATACGGCAAAACGAGTGTATCTCTCCTGTTATGACCGCCACGGCAAACGGATTGCGTATGCCATGTTTCGGGAGCTGCGGTGCGTCCCTTTTCAATTTGGGCCTGCGTCAGTGAGTGAGCCGTTTCATGATCCAGAAGCAGATGCCGTTTGTGATTCCTTTTTAAGGAAGATTGGGTATAGTGGCATTTGCGAAGTCGAAGTCAAACGCGATTCACGAGATGGACGCATCAAGTTAATTGAAGCGAATCCGAGACTATCCGGGGGAGGAGATGCCGCGCCCTATGCAGGAGTGGACTTGTGCTGGATCCACTATCGTGAGTTGGTCGGTCAATCCGTAGAGCCGGTCTCAATGAATGGCAAGCACTTCCGCCACATTGTGTTGCGGGCAGAAGGCCATGCCATTCCCGCATATATGAAAGCTGGCTTGCTTACCTGGAGAGAATTGCTCGACTCATATAAACCTCCGCTGGCATTCTTTGACTTTGATCTCCACGATTGGCGGTACTCCATGGAGACCCTTTTCATTTTGATCCGGTCACTTATCGCTGAAGGCTGGAAGCAGCGTGCATAACAAAACTTATGTTCGAAGGTCTCTCGGTCGAGCGCCCTGTTCTTGATAGAAGTATCTCAATATGAGCCATGAAATCGAATAACGATGGGCAAATACATGTGATGCTCTCAATCCATGGACTTCACCACGGAGGGGCGGAGCGGGTCATTGCATCGCTCTGCAGCCATTTGGATAAAAAGAGGTTTTCCGTCACTGTGTGCTGGCGGGCGGCGCGAGGGGCGATTGGCGAAGAGCTCATGGCCCAAGGATATGAAGTGGTTGGCCTTCCCGAAATTGACCCCAACGTCAGTCCCCATCGAAGATTTTTGACGCTCAAGAGGCTGCTTGGGACGAAACGGATTGATGTCCTCCATACCCATGATACTGGTGCCCTTGCTGATGGCGCGCAGTGCCGGTTGGTGGGGGCCACGACCAAGATAGTCCACACATTCCACTTTGGCAACTATCCGATTCTCAAAAAGAAATACGTTTGGATGGAGCGGTGCTTTAGTCGAATGGCCCATAGCCTTGTGGCGGTGGGATTCGAACAGGCCAAGCAAATTCAACAGGCATTGCGTCTTTCTTCTGAGCGTCTCCGTGTCATTCACAATGGTGTTGCTGAGCCAATCTATGATGAAATGGTCGATCCTCTTCAGTCATACCGACAGCAGTCGCACCATCCAGTCATCATTGGTTCGATTTCGACGCTGATCGAGCAAAAAGGCTTACCTGTTCTGCTTGAAGCAGCTGCTATTCTCCGTCAGCGAAGGGTTCCGTGCGTGTTCGTCATTGCGGGGGATGGGCCGTTGCGGAAGATGCTGGAAGAGAAAAGTCGCGAGCTTCATTTAACCGACATGGTGCATTTTTTGGGTTGGATTCCCAACGCAGCAAGCAACATCCTGCCGTATTTGGATATTTTCTGTCAGTCATCATTGTGGGAGGCAAACTCGATCGTGTTGTTGGAAGCTATGGCTGTAGGCCTTCCAATTGTGACGACGGATGTGGGGGAGAGCCGGCATGTGATCGTGGACGGTCAAAGCGGTTTGATTGTCAAGCCGCGGGATCCCGAGGCGTTGGCCGGTGCATTGACGCTTTTGATTCAACAGAAAGAGCTGCGAGAAAGAATGAAGCGAAGTGCTAGGCAAACGTTTTTGGAGAAGTTTACCGTTCATAGAATGGTCGCTCACTACCAGCATGTGTATGAAAGCCTGATGCAATAAACACAAGTTCTTCTTCAGCGACTGATCTAATTTAGACCGGCCAAGCACTGCGATAAACTAAGCCCCACGATGGAAACGTTGTTTTGGCTTTCGGTGGGAGGAGTCCTGTACCCTTACATTGGTTACCCGCTTATTCTGTGGATCATGGCACGACTTTGGAGAAGAACAGATCAGCCCTTTGAGGTCAGAGAGGGGTGTCCCTCCGTCACACTGATCATTGCAGTGCACAACGAAGAAAAGCGCATCCTCAAAAAGGTTATCAATACCAAGGCGCTTCGTTATCCTGAGGATAAGCTGGAGGTGTTGTTTGTCTCTGATGGCTCGACGGATCGCACGGTGGAGCTGATCAAGCCGCACGTTTCTCAACAGTATCACCTCATCGAATTACCAGTGCGCGGTGGGAAAGCTGCGGCGCTGAATGCCGGTCTTGAGCGAGCCAAGCATGACATCGTGGTGTTCTCCGATGCCTCGATCGAGTTAGAGCCTGATGCACTCCTCCACCTTGTACGGGGGTTTAGCAATCCTAATATCGGATGCATCTCCGGGGAAGACAAAATTCCTGAGTCAGGAGGAGAGGCGTGGTATGGACGGTATGAGCTGTTTCTCCGCCGGTTGGAGTCAAGCGTCCATTCCATCGTTGGAGCAAGCGGATCGTTCTATGCGCAGCGACGGACACTGTGCACACCGTTTGAAGAGGGATTGGCTCCTGATTTTGCGTCGGTGCTGAAGACCGTTGAACACGGATTTCGTGCCATCAGTGAACCGACGGCAGTGGGGCTAATGACGAGCGTTAAGGATTCCAAGCAGGAATTTCAGCGAAAAGTCCGAACCTTGATTCGGGGTATGACAGCCCTGTTTGTGCACAAACAATTACTCAATCCGTTCAAGTTCGGCGTGTTTGCGGTCGAGCTTTGGTCGCACAAAATCTTGCGGTGGCTGGTCCCGTTCTTCCTAATCGCCGCGTTGGTGAGTTCTCTGGCAATGCTAGAATCGCCGTGGTTTGTGGTGGTGTCCGCCATCCAGATAGCATTCTACGGGGCCGCGTTGTTGGCGTTGGTAGGTGTCAAGAGTGTGCGGCAATCGCTTGTCGGCAAGGTAGCATTGTATTTTTCTGTGGTTAATGCGGCGATTGTGGTCGCATGGTTCAAATATCTTTCTGGGGTCAGACAGGAGCTATGGACTCCTACGCAACGGTAACACGGTCTGTTGTTGAGAAGCCGTTCTTTTTTCACAACGGGCCGTGTCGTCTCTTGGGACTGGTTCATGAGCCAGCTGGTGTTCCTTCCGGCGAGGCCTGGCTCTTCTGCCATCCGTTCATAGAGGAAAAGCTGTGGGCGCACCGGGTCTATGTGTCGTTCGCGAGGATTCTGGCCGCGCGCGGCGCCTGGGTGCTCAGGTTCGATATGATGGGCAATGGCGACAGCGAGGGACGATTTTCGGATGTCTCCGTGGACACCATGTTGGCCGACATCGATTGTGCGATAAGTTGCCTCGGCCAATTGAGCAGAGTGGAAGGAACCATTAACTTGTTGGGGTTACGGCTTGGCGCGACGCTGGCTGCGTTGACGGCCGAGCGGCGGGCAAAGGTCGGAAAATTGGTTCTGTGGGACCCCGTTGTAGATGGCGCAAAATACATGCAGGAACTCCTGCGCATTAATCTGACGACACAGTCTGCCGTTTATAAGGAAATTCGTTATAACCGAGAGACGTTGGTGCGGATGATGCGCGAAGGTTCGACCGTCAATATCGATGGCTATGAGTTGGCCTATCCCTGTTACGAGCAAGTGTCAGCGATTAATTTGAAGGAGGGGCCCAAGCGATTCGCCGGTCGGTGTTTGATTGTCCAAATCGGCAAAGAAGGGCAGCCGATTCAGCCGGATCTTAAAGCGTTACAAGAAACGTATCAAGCCGCCACATTACGCACCGCGGTGGAAGAGCCATTCTGGAAAGAGATCAAACGATGGTATCGGACTGCTCCAAGCCTATTTGACGCTACATTGAGATGGATGGACGAAGTATGACGCAAGAAGTCTTTCCTGTGACCTTTGAAAACAAGGCGGGCCATCGACTCTTTGGCATGCTGCATCAGCCGACGGTTCCGTGCGCGTCGGGAACCGCGATCATCTTATTGTCCCCCGGCGTCAAGATGCGAGTTGCGCCCCATCAACTCTACGTGAACATGGCGGAGCGGTTTGTCTCGCTAGGGTACCCGACCTTGCGATTTGACTTTTACGGATTAGGCGATTCCGAGGGGGAAGCCGAGGAAGCATACCTGGCCGATCTTTACGGGGCCGTTCAGGTGGGGCGGTACATGGACGATACCATCGCGGCGATGGACTGGATGGAGCGAACGTATGGGATCAACAAGTTTATCGCCTCTGGGCTATGCGGAGGGGCCATTACGGGGCTCCTCACTGCAGCGAGAGATCAGCGGATAAAATGCCTGCTTGGACTGGCGATTCCTGTTATTTTGGATGGGACGCACATTGATTTCACGAAATACATGACGGATGCGCAACTCAAAGAAACACGGGATGGCTATCTTCGAAAGTTACGGGATCCCAGCGCCTGGCGTTCGTGGGTTCGATTTCTCACGTTCCGCAGTCACTATAGCTTGATTTTTCGCTCGCTCTTGAAGCCATTGTTGGATCAAACTCGCAAGACTACCGACCCACCAGCCACACCTGATCCGAGCGAACCCAAAGACAATACGAATCCCCACTTCGCGCCAGCCTTTTTCAACATGCTCTCAACGGGCCGCTATATTTACCTTGTTTTTGCCGGCAGCGATCGGCTCTTGTGGGAGTATGAAAAAAAATTCGTTGAGCGGCATCGTCAGCAATTGGAATCCTATCCCTCCCACTATGCCATGCATGTCACCAAAGATGCCAACCATATCTTCTCGTTCCGCGAGTGGGAAGAGGACATGTTGGATCAATGTTGCCGGTGGCTGGTGGAGTTGGAAGGCAAGTTGCTTCAGGCATCGTTCTTGTCGTGAGGGGGAGCATTTCCCTCAGGCATCAT
>JANDJC010000014.1 GCA_024331045.1 Nitrospira sp. | reverse complement strand
CCGGATGACCGCCGACTTTTCCCCGGGCGACAGTTCCATTCGCAACTCGTGAACCGGTACGGGCGGCACATCCAAATGAATGTCCAGTCGATCAAGTAAGGGACCAGACAGTCTCGCACGATAGCGTCGAACCTGCAGGGGCGCGCACACGCAAGGCCTGGTCCGATCTCCATAGTAGCCGCATGGGCAGGGATTCATAGCCGCCACCACCATAAACCGTGCCGGATATCGAAGCGACCCGCTGGCCCTGGTCAACGTCACATAGCCATCTTCCAGCGGTTGCCGCAGTCCTTCCAAGACTCCCCGCTTGAACTCCGGCGACTCATCCAAGAACAGCACACCGTTATGGGCGAGCGAAACCTCCCCTGGCTTGGGCACTGTGCCCCCACCGATGAGCCCCGCATCTGAAATCGTGTGGTGCGGCGCACGAAAGGGGCGAACGGTCACCAAGGGACGATCCGGCGACAATTGCCCCGCAACACTATGGATTCTCGTGGTTTCGAGGGCTTCCTCCAAACTCAACAGCGGTAGAATGGAAGGGAGACGCCGTGCCAACATCGTCTTGCCAGACCCCGGCGGCCCAACCATGAGAACATTGTGTCCGCCGGCGGCTGCCACTTCAAGAGCTCGTTTGGCATGGTCCTGACCCCGCACATCGCTGAAGTCCTCTTCCTCTGCAGGCCTGGTCATTTCCAGGGCCCGTAGATTGAACACCAGCGGTGGAATCATCTGACCTCCATTAAGAAACTCCACCGCCTGCGCAAGTGTATGAACTGGATAGGCAGCCAACCCCTCAACCAATGCCGCTTCAGGACCATTTTCCGCCGGCAGGACGAGATCATACCCTTTGCGACAGGCCAGGCCAAACGAGAGAGCGCCCATAACTGGTTTGACCCGTCCATCTAATGAAAGTTCTCCAATCAACACACGATGCTCCACTGTTGCTGGTGGAACCACCTCTTCGGCTACCAAGATCCCTATCGCAATCGCCAGATCAAGCCCTGATCCTTCCTTCTTCAGTCCAGCGGGAGCCAGATTGACCGTAATACGTTTGGCAGGAAAGTGAAAACCGGAGTTTTTGAGCGCGGACCGGACCCGATCACGACTTTCTCTCACCGTGGTGTCGGGCAATCCGACAACCGAGAATTGCGGCAATCCTCCTGCAATGTCAACTTCCACATCAACCAGATGGGCATCCAACCCCACCAGCGCCGCGCTCGTAACCTTGGCGAGCATGAGCCCAACAGCCTTTCTCCATTCACGGAAGCGTGATTATAGGAACCGCTCGGGGTCGTTGCAAGAAATGTCCCACGCCGACATCGTGGTTTTGCAGTATAATGCCCCCATGCCTTGCTGGGATGCCAGACCGAAAGCACGGTGCCGATTCATCTTTTCTTCTCCGACACCCCACCTCTCTGGGGCTCGGATCGCCCCCCTCATTAGATTGAGAAGATTGAGATTGATTCTGGGTGTATCTCTTTTGTCATGTCTTCCCCCATCCACCTTCGCCACAATGTTCGAGGCACTCAACCGGCCTGTTGCCCAACCAATCAAGCAAGCGAGTGCCTCAGTCGGCTCGGCCATGGCGGTGCTGGCCACACTCGAGCAGGCGGGCGTCCTTCCACCAGAAGGGACCAAAGAAGCCGATGGCGTGATTCGAGTCACCATTCAGATCCAGTCCCTGTTCATGAAAAGCACGGACCAAACCATTCAAGCCTTTTTGTATCGAGCGCTGGCCGCTCAAGGAGCAGAGGGTATAGAGCAGCGATTGGCGAAGTTTCAAACGACAGGCTGGACTGCGGAGGTGCTAATGGCACTGGCCGATGCGGCGTTGGCTGCTTCCCCGGAAGAACTCCGATCATTGTTACCAGGGCTTGCCTCGTTTCGCCTTTCAATAGAAGACTTTCAACAGTTCATGCGATTGATCAAGGACGGCGAGCGAGCCCTGGTTTCGGCTGGACGGACATTTGAGGAAGTGTTCGCCTCGCAGCGCCAATTGATGCCGGGCGTAACCGCCCGCTAGCTCCACCGTTTTCGTGGGCGGACGCCGATTTTCGTGAGGATTCGTGAGAGTTTGCACCGTAAAAAGCGAAGAGATGACTTTCTCACAACCTCCAACGGAAAGGAGACCACCATGGCAACCAGGGCCTACATTCTCATCAAAGTAAAAGCAGGGAAGGCCAAGGACGTCGTCGCAGCGCTGAAACGAATCCCCGGTATTGAACAGGCCCATTCCTGTTTCGGACGACCGGATATCTTCGCCTTTATCAATGTCGCGGATGAACGTGCCCTCTCGGACGTCGTGATTTCAAAGATCCACGCAATCGAAGGTGTCGAAGAAACGGACACACACATCGTGGCCGAGCCGTGAGGTACCCAATGGCTCGATGAACGTCAGACAGATCGGCTGATGAGATTGAAGCCCCCCTTTGTGAAGGCGTGCAACGACTCTGTCCGGCGTGTCACAGCAACACCTGCGGCAGCAAGACAGGGGCACCGTTCAATTCCGCAGACCGATAGCAGGCATCGGCAATCTCAACGGCCCGGCAACCGTCTTCGCCAGAAATGGGCATGGGCTGACCACTGGCAACCGCCTGCAAAAAGGCTTTGAGCGTCGACAGCACTGTGTGAGATGGAGGAAACTCTACTTCCTCCCGCTCCCCGCCGGCTCCCACCCAACAGAGACGGCGGGTGGGCCACTCTGCCCTGATCAGCCCCTGTGATCCCCTCCATTCCACCACTCCGATCCGTTCTCCCCACACTCGCGCTACCTCCACGAGACACTCTGTCCCTCCTTCCGTTACCAGGCAGGCAGACACGACGGTTTCCGGCCCGTTCGTCCCAGATCGGTCCATGATACAACGAACCTCTCGTACCTCTTCACCCGTCAGATAGCGCACCAAATCCAGTACATGCACCCCGATCTCCAATAAGGCTCCTCGGCCGCCGTATCCCTGAGCATGATCAGCTCTGGTGTCTTTGACTTCGATGTGACTGGTCAGATGCAACTGCACTGATCGACCAAGACGCTCCTTCCGGGCCCGGACCCCTCGAATAGTGGCATCGAAACGCAGGGTTTGAGCCGTCATCAACGGCACGGCCGCTCGCCGCGAGAGCGCCACCATGCTCCGCGCCTCGACTCCAGAGACGGCCAGGGGTTTTTCGATCAACAGAGGTTTGCGAGCCTGCACAGCCAGACGACAAATCTCGGGAGTCAAGACCGGCGGTACGACGGCAATTACGACGTCAACCGTGGGATCGGCCACCAATGCCTCCACCTGGCCGTACATCGTGACCGCTTCGGCGCCTGGAAGGTCGAGCCCGCGATCAACCTGTCGTCGGCAAACGGCTCGCAAGGATGTCATCGGCAGATCGTGGACGATGTGCCGGGCATACCGAATCCCGTGACGGCCCGCGCCGATTAATCCAATACCGATTGGCTTCCCGAGGCCGATCGGCTCGTGATGCTGATGCTCTTCCAACGTCTCATCCTCACTTCACATGAGAGGAGTCGTACCGATCAGACGCACAGCGGCTCGACGGCGCCATCCAACGATGTCAACCACACCAACCATGGCACAAACGAGGCTCGAAAGCGAGAGAAACGGCAGGAACCACCGTCATAGACCCGTTCAACCGCTGATGTCCCGCGATGTCAACCGTGAGTCCGTTGACAATCCTGCGAACGGCTTCCTATATTCAGTCCCATGGTCACCGCGCACAAGGCACCGTTTAGCCTCCCACAAATCGGTACGGGAACCGCCCGCTTCCCCAGCGGTGTGCCTATTCCCACCCACACTGATCAAATGGTCGATCCCTATTTCCGGACGAGGATGCCAAAGGAGCATCAGGTCGAATGCCTCTTATTTTGGCCGCAGGAAAAGGGGACCTATCCCGGTGTCGTGCTCCTCCACGACTGGTGGGGCCTGACTGGCCAAATGAAGGATCTCGGCGCCCGCCTGGCCTGCGAAGGCTACATGGTCATCGTCCCCAACCTCTATGGGCGACTAGGCGGCATGGTGACCGCCAACGACGATGTGGCCGCAGCCCTGGCTGAACGACAAGATCCATCGCTGGTCCTGACAGACATCAATTCCTGCTGCGAATATCTCAATACCCGCACCATTGCCAAACGAAACGAACATGCCGTCGTGGGCTATGGAATGGGCGGCTCCTACGCCCTGCGGTTCGCCTGCCACCGCAAACGACTGAGAGCGGCCGTGTCTTACTATGGCTCCCTGCCCCAACCGCCCAGTGAGCTGGCGAAGAATCTCGTGGCACCCGTGCTGGTTCACCAGGCCGGACAACAGTCGCCCTCCGCTGAGGAGATGGAGACATTGCGCGCCGCCGCAGCCGAGCGGGGCAAGCGGGTGGAAACTTATCACTATCCGGACGCCGCTCGCGGATTTTGCAACGACGTCAGGGCTGATCTGTACAGAGCTGACGATACGGCGCTGGCCTGGGAACGGACTGCGCGGTTTCTCCAATCTTGTTTCCAAGGAACCTAGCAATTTTTCCAGTTCTTGCAAGGAACCTGGCGATGTTCGGAGCTGCACCTTCACACCGGCACGCGGTGAGTGGACTTCTGACAGCAGTTGTCGCCTGGTGGTGTCTCACGCCACCCGCGGCCTTGGCGGCAGACGAGGTGTCGCCGGCAATCCTGTTTGACGCTGTCTCCACCCATGCGTCACAACTAGCCGCACTCGATTCCCATGCCGCTGCCATGACACTCTTCATCTCAACCGTCGGCCCTTCCCTTGGCCTCCACGATGCGGCTGGCATCCTGAGCGCCAAGGGCAAGGGATTGTCACCCAAGGTCGCCCAGGAACTAGGCCTTTCCGAATTATCGCAATCAGTCCATCAACTGATGGCCGCCTTGGTGGTTTGGCAACTGGCTGAGTCGGCCTATGCGGCGTCGTCTACGACCGATGCCCCTTCAGGAGCGCAAGCAACTTCCTCTCACGCTCAACAGGAATGGCTGAGCAGTACCGTTCATTTCACCGGATTGCCGGATTTGTTGAAACAGTTGTCACGCCCGCCCTCTCCCGAGACGCCTCCTTTGCCTGCGTCTTCAGCGGCACCGTCAGATTTGGTTTCTGTGGCGGTGCAAGTCGCTCGACAAGCGCAACAACAGGCGCTGGCTTCCTGGTGGTCGCTCCACGAGTGGAAAAACCGTATCCGCCAGACCAGGGGTCTCTCTCGCCTCTGCGGCACGTGGCAGTGGATCATCCACAATCACCAGAACCACCAGGAGCAAAAGTTGACCATGGTGTTCCCACCGCCTGGTCGAACCACAACGGAAAATCCGCTCCCGGTCGAAACCATCGTGCTCGGAGACAGTATCTATTTACGGTGGGAAGACCGCGGCTTCGTGCAGGAAGACAGTTTGCTGTTCGTCACGGAAGGGCACAAACGAGACGGTGTGACCGATGCCATGAAGATCGAGGGATCGTTTCTGAACAATCGCGGAGCTTGGGGACCAATCTCCGCCAAGCGCCTGGCGCCCTGTCCATCTGGGTCATAGCCCTCGCAAACGTTTTACTCCCCCCTTGGTTGCATTCCGTGCCAGGTCCGCCAGGCCAGCAACAGCCAACCGGCAATGAACGTGAGCCCTCCGATGGGTGTAATCGGCCCCAGCCACCGCCACTCAAGCAGCGCCATGCCATAGAGGCTCCCGCAAAACAGCACGAGCCCGGCGGCAAAAAACCACCCGGCTTTCACAAGTCGATGATCCCTGAACACCCTCGCACCCATCCCGCTCAAGATCATCCCGAAAGCATGGTACATCTGGTATCGCGTGCCGGTGTCATAGGCGGCCAACATCGGCGGCTCCAACAGGGTCTTCAGCATGTGCGCGCCGAACGCTCCGGCAGCCACGCCGACCCCCGCCACCACACAGCCGATCGCTATCACCCGTCGAGCCGACACATCCACGTCCATGATCACGTTCTCCCTCATTTCTTTTCCTTTAGAGGCAATGAGCGAAGGCATCATAGCGCGATCGCCTGAGAAATCGCCATGCGCTCTTGCCGGAAGAACGGAGCAAAAAGCCACTGGCGAACGGACCATGACACGAAAAGGCGGGAACCAATGGCCTGTGGCAGGTGAGGTAATGGCGTGTGGCAGGCATGGCTGATCGGTGATGTCCCCGCCAACCGGCCACGTCCATCCCCATCCATGGTGGAACTGATGCCAGAGATGCGGCTGGCCGATATCTGGATAACCGCCGAGCTTTGCAGCCTATCCATACCCTCGTATCTTGACAAAATTTCAGATGAGAACGACATTGCGGACAATTCTTGCCTGGTACAGAGAAATCCTAGGGTAAAATACACCGCGTGGCTAGCCGGCAAAGCGGGTGGTTGACTCAATAGTTCGCCTTTCAAAGATGGAACCCATGCTCAAATCACTTATTTCTAGATGGAAAAGCCGTAAGAAATACAAAACGTTTTCTGAAATGCCTGATTTGCTTGTCGCCTGCTTTGCGATTTCTGGGTTCCTGGTTGCAGGCTTTTGCAGGTATGTCCTTGGGAAAGTTGTTCCCGAATATTTAGAAGCAGCAAACAACGTCCCGTTGAGTCAATGGGGTTGGCAAGGCTGGCTTCTGTCCACCATCTTGGCTGCGTTTGGGTTCATGGTATGGCACTGTGGTTCTATTTCTTGGCGCTGCAACGGAATTCTTCGTGACCGTTGGTACAAATGACATCGAAGGCTAACAAGTCGTTCCAGCGGACCGTCAAAAATCTGTGCTTTTTGCTGTCTGCTGAATTCGCACATGACATCTCGAAGACCGTGCAAGCGATCTCGCCTTGACGAATATTCGAAATATTCGATCGGAGCGTGCCAATCTGAAACTCATGGTGATTGGGAACAGGAACCGTCTCTGTGCCCGGTTCAGTTTGCCATTGCATCATGATGACCATGCGCTTGCTCGTCTCCGCCTTGCCGCACAATGATTTTTCCCCTGGACATATCGCTCTCGCCACGAGCGCTGACGCGGCAACTTCCACCCAGCCGCGCAAACCGCGGAACGGCGACACGCACAGCGAGACGTTTTTCTATCGGAACCGTTTGATCGAGCAGTAAAGCCCATAGGCTTGGGCCGCGACGCCGGTTACGAGGAGCGCCAGCGCGGTCCGAAGCCATAGCGAGGCAGGATGATCGAGGCCGTACATGCCGACGACGAACCCCAGAGCGATGGAAAGAATGCCCACCGATCGCGCGACCACGCCCCGCAGCCGCCAATCGGTCCGGGGGGAAGTGGGGGGAGTCACCGGCATTGTCTTCCCACGAATCAAGGAACCGGCCGACGCCAGCAGTCAGGAGAAGAGAGGGACCGTCGGCTCGCCCGCTCAGCGTTACCTAGTCCCGCTTATCTCGGCGCCGCACTGGGTCAGCAGGGCAAACAAGGGTGTCACTGGCCGGCACAAACCACTTCCCACAGGGCGTGATTGATCGTCTCCGGTTCGATCGGCAGCCACCGATCCACGTCCACATAACCTCTGGAAGCCTGGCCGGTTCCCATGTGGCCGGTGTATTCCGTGTATGACAGGAAGCGAACCAGCTTTTGGCTGCAATCGATTTGCCTGAATGTCTCGCTTGAGAAAAACCGATGCGGGGACATCATGAACAGACCGAATCCTACGCTGCCTTGCATCACCTTGTAATCAGTCAACTGTCGAACGGTCACCACCGGTCCTTCCTTGATCATGACATGGGGATCGATGTAAATGGTGCGCAGTCCTGAATCGAGATAGTCTCGGTCAACAGCCACCCAGCCGGCCAGAGCCGGACCGTGACCCACTATCATAAGAACGAGGAAGAACGCCCAACGTCGGAGCAACCGGAGACGGATCAGGCTCTTCATGGATGGTTCCTTCCTGGCCCCATGCCGGCCGCGCAACGATACGTTGTCCGGCGTTCGGAGAGAGAGAATCGCCCGCACCACTTGCTTCTTGCAGCGGAAGAACGACTCGTCGAGGAGAGCGCGCCTATCCTTCAAACACGTGGCCGCATTTCAAACAATGCAGTTTCGCCGCCACGATATTTTTCCACTCCTCCAGTTTTTTCTTGTACGACTTGTTCTTCCACATCCCATATCCGATCCAAATGCTAAGGAAACTCAGGGTGGTGATCAGATCCAGCATGGCCTTTTCATTCTCCGATCCGCCCGGGGTGCCGAAGCCCAGAATGATGGCGACATTGACGGGAATAGCCAGCAAAAACCCCTGCACATATCCCCACGGTTGCCGCGGCGGAAGATATCGTTCCGCCACGCCCCCTCTTACCCCGTCAAGAGCCTCCTGGCGAATGACATCACTCAAACGCTTGGTTCCATCAGCATTGCATGAAGGGCACGCCATTTTTTCCGCCATGCGACACCTCCTCACAGCTTGATCCTGGACGAGAAGAGCAATGTGTGTATGATAATACTTTCGAAGGTGTCGTGCCACCTCCCATCTTTAAGTGGGCGACTTCCTCGGTCGTCGCGCCAGTGGACACGACCAGTGGGTGCGAGGTGCACCGCCGACCTTCCCTCCAGCCCTTTCCTGCCATACAATGACCGTATGGTCCTACCATTCGAGAAAGGAGCCTTCTCATGATGACGACACGTTCCCAAACTATGGCTTCAAAGTGCTGGATTCCCATGGCTGCCATCGTTTTCTCTCTCGTGGAGGTATTGATGACCTCATCAGCTCTTGGCGAAGGAGGAGCCCGCCGCGACGTCATACGGCACGCCGTGGTTCAGACCGCAGAGGCCGCCGCTCCGACTTCCCTTTCGACGCGCGCCACGATTCTGGATCAGAACGGGAACGTCCTGCGACAAGGGACCAACGGCTGGACATGCGTTTCAGACAATCGAGACAAGGGCGGTCAGGGCCCCGTCTGCATGAACGAGTCTTGGGCCGAGTTTGCGAACGCCTTGAAAGCCAACCGTCTCCCCGCCAGCGATCAGATCGGCCTTGCCTACATGTTGCGTGGCGGCCGGTCAATAAACAGCCCGACCCCCTCCGTCATGGAGGCGCCGGCCGATCATCCCTCTGTAACAGAATTGGGGCCCCACATAATGGTGAGGCTTCCCAACCCAACCCTCTTAGCCGGTTTGCCGACTTCTCCCGAACAAGGAGGACCGTGGGTGCGGTGGGCCGGGACCCCGTACGCCCATATCATCATTCCCATCGAGGGGGACCCGGCCCGGTAACTGGCAGCACGTTCGATTGAGATCACATCCCACAGGAGAGACGACAGGTGACAGGATGAGAATGTTCCAATTGCGACAGACTATTCATTACGAACTCACCATCGCGGCGGGAACCGAGCAGGAAGCGATCCTGAAAGCCAAAGGTATCCCCCTGGCCCAATGGACTGCCGAACCCGGCGAGATCACGGCGGAGTTGATCGACGAAACCGACGAGATCGACGAATACTGACCCCTCAATAGGTCAAGCTTGGTATGGGAGGGTGACTCTCCTTCACCCCCTGAGACCCCCAGGGGGGGCGGTCCCTCGGATCGACCACAACCAACAGGGAAAGGGGAAGGGTCGCAGTCACTGGAACCACTTGACAAAGGGTGATGCAACGCTCGGGCAGGAAGCAACCCGTCATCCTCATCCCGACCCCGCGAGAAACAGGCCCTGAACCAGCCTGCACCCTAAGGCTGTACCGCGCTCTGGGGCTTTTTATCGGGCTCTATCCGCTCCAGGCAATCGTTAAATGCCACCCGCCGCTGAAGGAAAGACCAGAACATTTTATATTGATTCACTCGTTCCAGTTGCTCCACGTACTCATTGCATTGCTTTTCTTTCCAAGGATCCAAATTATCGGGTGGAGCCGTCGATACCATCCATACCCCCACCCCTCCCCCCAACACGATCAGGAACAACCCGACAATCATTCCGATGGTTTTCGCGCCACTCATGCATCCCTCTTTTAGTCACGCACCCCTTTTATCCCCCCCCGACCTAGTCCTCACTCGCCATGATGGTGCCGGAGGCCGGAATCGAACCGGCACGGGCCTTTTGGGCCCGAGGGATTTTAAGTCCCTTGCGTCTACCAATTCCGCCACTCCGGCAATTGGCCCTTCCCCTTTCACCATTGGCTCGCGTCCACGATCCACACTCCAAGAAGCGGGCTCACGCAACCCTTGCACCCGGCACTCCACTTTGCACCGGCGCTGCGGCCGCGAAACTGTAACACCGCGCCCGGCACGATTCAAGCATAGTCCCTGCTTGTCATCAGGATCACCTGCTCAGAAACGAGGAACCCATGTTTTCCCCCGTCCGCAGATCAGAGACCCGCACAGTGGGAACCCGAGATGACCAGGCGTTACCACCCTTGCAACCACCCAGGCTGCATCGGTACTGTGTACGCAACTCAAGCAGACACAACCCGACGTCGCTTGTGCCAGCCGATCTCTATCATCTCGACCGGTCCTGCCAGCCATGCCCTCGCCTCACGAGCGAAGCGGCAACTGGCTCAGAAGGAGCCTCATGTCGAAACAAGACGCTCCCGGTTCCAAACGACCTTCCGGCCTTCATCAATTCGCCGAACAGGCACCGAAAGCCTTGGCCGGCATGGCGGCGCTGACCATCATCGCCTACGGTGAAGGAGTCCTTTACACCAGAGCATATTTTTCTGAATTCGGAGCCCTCTGGATCCTCGATTCCGTCCCAATGGCCGTGTTTTTTGAACACAGTGTGCTGCCTCTTCTGATTCTTCTCTTCCTCGTGTTGCTGGCGGTGCGAGGACTTTTTGATAGGGATCACACCGACCTGGCGAGGATTCAGAGACGTTTCACCGTCTCCTTGACCACCATCATCTACGGCCCTTGGTGTTTGGCCGGATTGAGTCTATTCGATTTCGTCCTCGACACCATTGGTTATAGCGCTGTTGCCCTTGCTATCTCCGTCACCTCCGTACTCGTGCTCCTGTTATTAATTGCGTCAGCTCTGGATTATGCGCTCGTCCGATGGCAGAGGCCGGACATTCGCCTGCATCGGGTGATGTTTTACCCCGCGTTGGCGGCCATTGTGATTAGCCTGTACCTCGTACCGTCACAACTGGGCCGCAATTTTGGCAAATTCGACAAAAACCCTGCCACCTCCACCCTCTCAACCATTCGCCTGTACCATGAGACCAGTGAGTACAAATTGCTCTTCTCGACAGGCGGACTGGTGTACATCTTTCCCATTCCCTTTGAGGGAGACTTCCCACTGGTCCAAGCTGTTTCAGCCTCGCAGGTGGAAGCCATTGAACGAGGACATCCGGCAGACGAATTGCTCGAGCGCTGAGCAGGCCGGAGAGTCATCAGACGCGCTTGTGCGGTTCACCGGCAATTGGCTTGCAAACCATCGGGTCCTTCCCTATGATCGGGCCTCGTTGTCTCCCTGAGAGAACGCTCCGTGAACTCATTCGCCGCCATTGCCTTTCCCAACATCGACCCGGTTTTTTTTGAAGTGGGTCCCCTGCAATTTCGCTGGTACGGCTTGATGTACCTGATCGGGCTGACGGCAGCCTATTGGCTGATCAAACGCAA
Organism: Nitrospira sp.; assembly: GCA_024331045.1. Lineage (GTDB taxonomy): Bacteria > Nitrospirota > Nitrospiria > Nitrospirales > Nitrospiraceae > Nitrospira_D. The sequence goes on along the minus strand of JANDJC010000014.1, from coordinate 47,922 downwards.
AGCTTCCGCACAAGGACTGCCCCTTCCCCCGGAACAAGTGTACGACATGGTCGTCTTCGCGGCCTTTGGAGTCTTTCTCGGCGGGCGAATCGGCTATACGCTGTTCTATAATTTTTCCTACTACGCGCATCAGCCTTGGAAGATCTTCGCCGTCTGGGAAGGCGGCATGTCGTTTCACGGCGGATTGATCGGCACGATCATCGCCCTGCTCGTGTTCAGCAAACGACGCGGTGTTCCCGCCGCAACGGTCGCCGACCTGGCCGCCTCGGTCACACCGATCGGTTTAGGGTTCGGCAGAATCGGCAACTTCATCAACGGGGAACTCTATGGACGAGAGACGGACGTAGCCTGGTGCATGGTCTTTCCAGCCGGTGGGCCGGTCTGTCGCCATCCATCTCAACTTTATGAGGCCACGCTCGAAGGCCCACTGCTCTTTACAGTGCTCTGGGCCATCGGCCGAGCGAAAACCCCACCGGGAACGATCTTCTGGAGCTTCCTGGCCGGTTACGGCCTCTGCCGGTTCTTCGTGGAGTTTTTTCGAGAGCCGGACCAACACCTGGGGTTTCTCTTTGCCCATGCCACGATGGGACAGATCCTCTCTATGCCCATGATCATCATTGGCACAGCCATGTTGGCAAGGGGATTCCTCAAAAAAGAAAAGCGCGCCGCATAAGCGGGGGCGTTGTCAACGTTCAGTTCTCAATTGTCAGCTTTAAGTTGCCGACTGGCAGATCACCGCCCCTGATACCGCGCTGATACCGCACTGATATCGCACTGATATCGAAGGACCATCAACCGGCCACAGCCTCCTAATACGGCATCTCGTCGTCATCGAGCCCCACGTGGTGCCCCAACTCGTGCATGACGGTTTCATAGACCTCGCGGACGATCTCCTCTTCACTGTGACACCGACGCAGGATCGGCCCGCGATAGATCGAGATCTTGGCCGGCTCCGTTCCACCGGCGGAAAAGAACGATTCTTCCGCAAGCGACTGGCCCTGATAGAGCCCCAGCAACTCGTCCTCGTCGCCGATTTCCAAATCCTCCAACACCTCGCGGGGTGGTTCTTCCTCGATCACGACAGCGATCGATTCCATCAATTTCGCGTAGGGAGCAGGCAAATCCTTGATCGCCCGCTTGACGAGCCGGGAAAAGGCTTCCGGCGAGATGGAACGACGGTTGGCCATTTCGCCGATCTCCGCATCAGAGTTCAACAGCCACACCGCATCGCAGAAACAGACAGTGGAAGCGGGGCTCGACGTGCAGGCTTCCCCGTACCGCTTCCTTGTATACCTGAGCTTGCACCCGATACCGTTCGGCCCAAGCCGCCGCTCGCTCAGCTTCGATCGCATCCGTTTTATAGTCCGCCACCCAGACTGTTCCGTCAAGTCGGTAGATCACGTCGATCACTCCCTCCATCACCTGTCTCTCTCCCCACGGCATCAGCAACGGCACTTCACGGCCGAGGATCTCGGCCATTGCCAGGCGGCGATAGAGATCGGACTGCGTGAACGAGACGAGGAGTTCCCGGACAGATGCCGTCACCGCACCGGCATCCACCTGCTCGCCACTCCTCAGCACCGATTCAACGACCGAATCGATCCAAGACAAACATTCCGACGGCTCGCGCGAAAAATCCCACCGTTCTAACAGGCGATGCACCACCACACCCACCACCCTTCCAACCGCCGCCTCTCCCTTCCTTGTGCTTGCAGCACTCGCAACCACCAGTCCCTCTTTGCCCATGCCGGTCGGAGTCAGAAAGAGCGGGGTCTGCCGCACCTGTTCCCATCGAGCCGTCCGCTCCTTCCACATGGTCGCCAGGGCTTCCGTATCGAGGGCAATGGTGTCAACGTTCCCTCCCCGACGCGTGATCGAACGTCTCCGTTCTGGCGCCGTGATGACATGGTGGGGAATCCTCGCGGTTCCTACCCGAAGAATCGGCATTGAGCATTCTCCGATCGTTCCTGTCGCGCCGGACTGTAACAGATCAAAGACCGTTTCTCCGCCCGAGCGTCCTGTGACCCCGCCGGTCAGCACCAGAAGGTCTTTGGCCCTTGTCATCCCCACATAGAGTAATCGACGTCGCTCTGCTTCCTCCTTCAACCGCTGCTTACTGTCGACCAACAATGATCCCAGCGAACGATGGGGCCCCAGAGCAAGGCCGTAGATGCCGCTCGACCAATCAAAGGAGACCTGAGCAACGCGCGTCTCGCGCCCCCCTTGATGGAGGCCCGGCAACACCACGATGGGAAACTCCAACCCCTTGGCTTTATGAATGGTCAACACATGGACGGCGTCCACGGATTCTTCCGTCAATGGACTTTCCGATTCGTCCGGCTGGTCGTCCAATCTGACACTCATAAGATCCACGAAGCGGCTGAAGGTCATGTGGGGGCGATCGGCAAACGAGACAGCCATCTGCTTGACCTTGAGGAGATTCGCCACGGCCTGTTCTCCATGGAGGGACGCGGCCGCTATCTCCAAAACGGGCAACCGGTCAAACACACGATCGAGAGCCTCGACCAACGGAAGACCGGCAATGGCGCGATGGAGCCACCGCAAGTGAGCATACAGCCGCTGCACGGCGGCCGCCGCAGGATGGGACCAGCCGGCCAGGCGATCCACGCGCCGGTAATCGCAGAGCCCAGCCTGCCGCAGCTCGTAGAGGTCTCGATCCGTGAGCCCGCCGAGCGGCGACCGCAGGAGGCCGGCCCAGGCGACCTCGTCATGGGGATGATCCAAGAGGCGCAACAGATTCACCAGATCGATCACTTCCTGACGCCGGTAGAAATGTTTTTCTCCCTCGATCACATAGGGGATGCCATACCGCCGCAACGCATCTAGATAGGCATCGGCCTGCGTGAGTTTCCTGAACAACAAGGCCACCTGGCTCGGTTTCATCGACGGGCGACTGAGGATCTCATCGGCAAGCCATCGAGCTACCATCTCACTCTCAGCCCGCGTAGCTTCTGCGGCGTCAAACGACTGGCCCTCTCCCGGTGGCACCACCACGTGAAGGCGGACTCCCGGTTCAATCGGCAGAGTGCTTCGTGCCCGCCCCGGTGCCAATCGTACGTTTCCCGGCTGAACTAACGGTTGCGGCTCAAACAAGTGATCAAACACCCCGTTGACCTGCTCCAACACGGCCTCATCGCTTCGAAAGTTCGTCGTTAAGGTCAGTACCGCCCCGCCGCCGTCCTTAATTTTCTCCACCACTCGGTCAAAAGCCTCGATATCGGCTCGACGAAAGGCATAGATCGACTGTTTGGGATCGCCGACGATGAACAGCTTCCCCGGCTCAAGTGACAGATCCTGCCAGCGAGTCGCACAGTGGCCCATCCGTTCCGACAGAGCCAACACAATCTCATACTGAATGGGATCCGTGTCCTGAAACTCATCGACCAACACCGCCTGATACTCCCGCTTGATCCGCTCACGGACGGATGGATGGTCATACAGTAAGGCCCTGGCCCGGACTAACAAACCGTCAAACGACAACCAGCCTTGCGCCACGAACGTGTTCCGCACCTGCCGCACCAATGGAAGCAGCAGGGTCAACAGGTCGCAAAAGAGCCCCTCCTCTGAGGCCAACAGCCGCTGCGCCGTCTCGATCAGGGTCGTGGCCTTTTCAAAGTCTTGCCCGTCCCATCCGGCCACACGGTTGCCTACGTCCTTTTTCAGCCATTGCCGCTCTTCTCCGGACAACCGATCCCGACCAGCCATGCCATTCTCCGCCACCAGCCCCATCAGTGACGCAGCGGCGGCCACCATCTGTTCAATCTTCCGCCGTTTCGGCCGGTCATACCTCTCCACCAGCCGACAGGCCCGTTCCCGTTGCTGACGCAGCCACTGAACCACGGAGATCGACATCTCATTCGACAAGACTTGTCGTTGAAGGACATCAAGGTCGACCAACTCGCTGCAAAGGGCCCGCGCCAGATCACGGATTGCCTCAAGCCCCACCACCGCCAACACCTTCCGCCACAGGGGATGACGAGCCCCTGACCGACCTAACTCTCGGTCTACCCAAAGGTCCCATAAGGCGGTGAAGTGTTCCTCGAATCGCTGGCCATCGTCTTCCCGAAAATCAGGATCGACGCCGCTCTCCAAGGGGTAGAGCCGCAGCAGATGGGCGGCGAAACTGTGCAGGGTGCCAATTTGCGCCTTTTCAAGATCGGCCAGCGCCGCGCGGGCCAGGGCGGCCACGGCCTCGGGATCGAGGCCGTAGCGCCGCTCGATCTCACTGGAAGACGGGGCCCCTCCCTCGTGTGATCGCACCGGCGCCTGATGAGGGCGGGCGAGCATCATCAGCCGTTCACGCAGCCGCACTTTCATTTCCGTTGCGGCCTTGTTGGTGAATGTCAAAGCGACGATCCTCATGATCGGAATCGGATCCGGTTGCTTCATGAGCAGGTGCACAAGCCGATTCACGAGCAGGGTCGTCTTGCCGGTTCCCGCTCCGGCAATGACCACGACGTTTCGATCACAGATCGTTTCCGCCTCCTCGCGGACAGCGCGATCCAGAACGGCCAGACGATCACTCATCGTTCACCTGCTGTTTCCGCAGTGCCTTGAGCGATTTCGTTTCAACGGCCCGATGGGCCCTCCACCAAGTGGGGCCATGTTCCCGCCGGCAGGCTGGTCGGTACAGGCAGCCGTCGCAGTAGCCGTCCGGCAAGATAAAAAATCGTCCGCGGTTGATTCCTTCGAACAGAGTGGCCAACGTCTTCCGAATCAGGAGACCGGTATCGGACGACCACGAAGGCTTCTCGAACGTCGAGCGGCTGATGCTCGGCACCCACTGGGGCGCAAGAAAAAAGAACTGTACGAGGTCAGGCAAAGAAGATCCCTGCACGGAAAGGCAACTGTAGAGCGGTGGCTGCAAGCGATAACCCCTCACCGCCGACAGCACCAGATTTCGATCTTCCGGCTTCATGCTCGCCCCCAGCTTGAGTTTGTAGTCGATCACGCGCAGTGCGCCGGACACCCGATGCCGATCCAACCGATCCAGCCGACCTCGAATTTTCAACGGCTCCCCGCCAAGAGTCTCCGGAATAACCCCCTCTCCCTCTACCTCAAATGCAATGGGGCTGTACGGCTGCTCGGCCTGTTCCGCTTCATCCGCCTCCACCGCCTCGTGCACAAGCTGACAGACCGTCTCTTTCGCCATTTCCCAAAGGAGATAGGGCCCCACTCCTTGCCGATTCTCCAGCGTCTCTGCGGCCCGTTCAACGGACGAAGCAACGATTCCCTTTAACTCATCTTCCTTCACCCGTTGAACCGGCCACCCGGCTTGCACAAGCCGCTCATAACAATGCCGCAGCGCAGCATGGCAGAGGGTGCCGACAAGGGCGGCGTCCGGTCCCGGTTCAATTACCATCCGGTTCGTTTCCAACCGCAGAACGTCGGCGGCGAAATACTGGAAGGGACAGCGGGCATACCGTTCAAGCGGCGTCGGTGCGATGCCGTGCTCAAGCACCTGTCGCCAATGAGCATCAAGACGGCCCGTCAGGCCGTCAAACTCGTTCAACTCTTGCTCCTCTACCTCGATTCGCCCAACGGCCTTGGCTGCATGACGAAATGTTTCCCCATCAGACTCCCAAGCTGCCATGAAGTCGGTGGGATCCTGGCCGTTGAGCACCAGCCATTGGATGAGCTCGCGAGGGGCGATCAAGAATCGCTCCGCTGGTCGCCGGCGCAGGCGCTCCGTGAGGCGGCGCGGCACCATTTCCACAGTGTGTTCTTCCAATCCGAAGAGCCGCCCCATCTCATCAAGATAGGGAGATGCCGCCAACATGCGGCCTGATTCATCGGCCCGTTGATAGGAGAGAACGAGCCTGTGGCTGGCCGACCGACAGGCCAGGTGAAACAGCAATTGCTCTTCCTCGTAGGCTGCCAGTTTTTCGTCAATTTTGAATCCCAAGGTGGCATCGATGACCCGCCGATGACGGTCACGCAGAAATCCATCTTCGCGAATGGAGCGCGGAAAGGTTTGATCGTTTAATCCGAGAAGAAACAGTGCCCTAAACGGCACGCCGCGGGCCGCCATGACATCCGAGACCATCACGCCAGAACAGGAAGATGAGACCGGCACCATGGTCTTTTCAATGGTGTGCGTCAGCAATTCAACAAACTCCGCCCAGGTCAGTTCTTCATTGAGCGGCTCCAATTCCCTGAGCGTCGCCCAAATGCCATCCAGAGCATCCCATGCCACCATTTCACCGCCCTCACCGCTGGCTCGCTCCTCGGTGCCGCTCAATTCCTGACCGAGCCGGCGGAGGTGCTGATCCATGAGGACGCGACAGGCCTCCACCAGCCGACCGACTGTGCCCTGGGACGGCAATGTGGAACAGTCTTTCATCAGTTCAGTGACGACTTGTCGGAGCAAGGTGAGCGTTTCCGGCGCAATCGCCAGGGAATCGAGCGGGCTCTCCTCGCCATCGAGCACCAATCGCCCTTGGCTGACCCGATCCAGTCTGTTCCACTCGTCCGTCCCCCGCACGATGCGCAGCGCTTGGACCACCAGTTTCCACTGTTCCGGTCGGTAGGCAGGCGATCGCTCATGAAATAACGCACTCTTGTAGAGGGGAGAGGTCACGACGTCGAGCACCGACGGCGCGTACCATTCGACCAACGGCAACGAAACAAGCTGCACAAGCAGCTTGCAGATCGGCTCTTCCATCAACGACCGAGCGGCCGTGGTCCGAAAGGGCACCCGATGCCGATCAAAGACCGATCGGAGATATGCCTGATAGGGGTCGAGGGTACGAGCCACGACGCCAATCTCGTCAAACCAATAGCCGTTGGTTTCGACCAGCTCAAGGATCCCTCGGCAGGCTGTTGCTAATTCTTCCTCCGGACCAATCACGCTCCGAAGGAAAATCCGAACCTCCCCGTTTTCCTGAGCGGACGAGGCTCTATTCGATGCCGCGCCCCTCTCAACGACGAACGAGAGCGGCCTGATGCAACGGTCGAAAAATCGACGTGCAAACCCATAGGCCGGATCGTCTTCCAACGGGAAGAACAACGTTGTCTCTTTGGCGCGGCTCACAGCCTCGAAGAAGGAGAGTTGCACCTGGGTGAGGTCATAGAAACCGTAATAGAGCACTTCGCCAAACGGCTGGAGAAACGACGATGTCGAGACCGACGGCAGCAGGCTCGCGGCGAGGTCGTTTCGCGTGCCGACTCCCAACGTTCGACCAGTCTCCATGACCGCCGCGTAAAGGGCCACGAGTGCTTCCAACCAGTCTCGATCATCCTCGTCGAAACACCCTTCCTGTAGTCCCCGCCTCATCTGATTGGGATCGACGAGTGCGTCTTTCAAATCGCGAATCGTGGCCCAGAGCGCGCCCCAGGTCCCCGCCGTGTGTCCGAGCCGTCGCAACGATTCGTGCTGCGAGAGCCGGTGGCAAACGAGATACCGAATCACCTGCTCAAAAAACAGTTCGTCAACCACGCGCGGCACAGGCTCGGCCCTTCGTTCATCGGCCAATCGGAGGGCGAGCTGATGGAAGGTCAAGAGATGCAGGTTCAGCAGCGACAGTCGATGTTCGACAGCGAGCAAGGTCCGAATCCGGTCGCCCAGATGGTGAGATGGAACCACGATCGCGAGCGGCGCCAAGGGATCTTGGACCTTGAGCCGCCTGACTCGCTCAACCAATGCGGATTCGAGAGTGGGATGGAATCGACCGATGACGACCTTCAGCATAGGAGAAACCGTCGATCGTCAAGGATCGTGGTCACAACGCTGGATACTCGCGGCTTCTGCGCATCGACAGCCAGCCAACACCGAACAACGAACCGTCAGCCGGTCTCCGGTCCCAACAGTTCGCCGTTACAGTCCACGCAGGCCCAATCGCCGTCCACAAACGACATGGGATCGCCGCAGATCGGGCAATCAGGCGGCGGGCCCTTGTCAAACCGAGGAAGGACCGGCAGTTCAATATCGTCTTCGTCCATGACGTTCAGCCTTCCCGTTGCTTGAGTTTCAACTGAAGGGCCTTTTCCGCGCTTTCACGGCTCGGCACGCCGACGAAGGTCAGTCGGCCGTCGATGATGGTGGCAGGAACCGCGCGAACGGCATGACGTTCGGCCAGCTCCTGCCCGTCTTTGGTCGAAATGTCGATTTCGCGGTAAGAAAAACTGTACTTCGTGCGCAACTGCTTCCACAAACTCTTGGCCGACGGGCAGGCCCCGCAACTGGACGAGACAAGCAACGTGACATTCGGCATGGTCGGTTCTCAACAACTTCAAGCTAACAAGCTAATCGGTGGCAAAATCTTAGCACCCGCTCAAAAGCCCGTGCAAGGTGCAGAACTAGGACTGTTCAGGAAGGGCGCCGTGCCCGCACTGTCACATGCTTCACAAGGCGAAACCCTCGCGCGCGGGCATCGCGCAGGATGGCGCGCCGGATCTCCTGAGGGAGGGCCTCCGGAGCATGGACACCGGTGAGATCACGAGGAAAATGTTTCACAAACAGCGACGCCATGCGCGCCGTCGCCCAAGCGATGGGCGGCCGTAACTCCCCTTGCCGGTAAAGCCGGGACAGGCTCGGCATTGTGGCGTCCCAGCGAATCGTCATCCGGCGACCGGCTTTGATGCCCTCAACAACCACGGCGGCCGCAAAATGTGCATCGTGAAGAATTCCCCGCCGGATCAGACGTCCACCGTGCCCGGCGTCGGCGTTCGTGGGAAGCGTGAGGAGACGAGCCCTCGCGATTTTCTGAGCTTCCCCTGGCGGTACCATCTGCGCAGACGATCGACATCCGACCCACCGATCTTGACATCCATCGACCGGAGAGGAATCACATGGGGAAGCGTGACCACTTCGTCTTGAGCCGCCAGCATGACCGGCACCGAACCGATCGGCGCCGGGAAACGAAACATTTCGCGTTCGCCGAATCGCCGGCCGAGCAGAAACCTGCCGTCGCGATAGAGACGGGGGCGCGAGACAGCTTCATCAAAAGATACTTCCGCCGACCATTGCGAGACAGGATGCTCGCTTTCTGTGGATTCATAGAGCCGAACCCGAACGGTCTCGACCGCATCAAGTGAATCCGCGGCCGCAGCCGCGAGAAGATTGGTCAGCCCCGGCGCAACCCCGGCGGTGATGACGGCCGTCCGACGCTTCTCTATAAAACGGCGTGTGAACTGCAATTGTTCGGCGCGAAAAGGGCTCTTCGTCAGATGAGCGGCCGTATCGAGATAATGGGCCCGGACATGGAGCGCGGCACGGAGCACAGTCCGGTTACAGACGGACGGCAACATGTTCACGATCAACTGGGCGCCCCGTGAGGCCTTGATGACGCTCCACCGATTGCGCCCGTTCACCCGCTCAACAGCGACCGGTACCGTTTCCCCCAAGAAACGGCGAGCTCGTTCCGGATCGCGATCGCCGCACGTCACATGGTGGCCCTGACGAAGGAGAAGTTTGACGAGGTAGGAGCCGGTGGCTCCGACACCGAGAACGAAAATACGCATGGGGTCGGAAGCTTACCACATCCGGCCGGTTCTGAAACCTGAAACGCCCCGAAGAGACTGAGGAGCAGGGGGGATTTTGTCGAAAGTGAAACAGTTCTCCGAGCTTTGTTTTCACGCAAGAATTCCCATCAAAGCCACCATAAGGATTGGCCAAAGCCCTGAAGTTGACATCAACCCGACCGGTCCCCGACAATACCGCCCGCGCATGCTCCCCAAAGAGAGCCTGAGCACCGAGACACCCATGCACCCAATCCGGGCTTTCAGAACCATCGCATTGGCCGAGGGCACGTCGTTCGTCATCCTGCTCTTTATCGCCATGCCGTTGAAGTATCTGATGGGCCTGCCCCTGGCCGTGAGGATCGTGGGATCGATCCACGGGATTCTGTTCCTGCTCTATGTCGCAAGGCTCGTCAAGCTCCGCGCCGCCTATCAATGGGACAATAGATTTTGCTTCCAAGCCTTCATTGCATCGATCCTCCCCTTCGGCACGTTCGTCTTCGATAGATACTTGCGCGAGAAGGAAACTGCCCTCCAGCGATAGCCACAGTCTCGTCCACTTTCTTGGCCGGCCACTAACATTCGGCTCCTGCCCTCCGATAGGCTGGCTGTGGTCCCGCCGGATCTCTCGCGCTCTTAACTCTTCTTTCATCCTTTGCTGACGCAACAGTAACGGCCGTCTCCTACGGTGTCACCAGACAGTTCTCTTCGGCGGTTTTCCTCAACCACTTTTTCCACATGCCGTGGCGTGCGGCGGACGGTGGAGAGGAGGTTGGCAGGGAAGTCTTTGCGTGATGCTCCATAACTTCTCAACGATCGGAGGGGAGGATAAAGATGTTGCGACAGATGATGACGATAGTGACGGCAGTGGGGTTGCTTAGTACGGCGACCGTGTCGGGTGTCTCAGCCGCGCCGGAATTTGTGAACGGCCTCGCGCTAGACGGAGCCATGCTCGATCGGAGCGGCGGCACGGACGCCAACACCGGCCGGGTCGGTTATTTCTCGGATCTTTACTATGACGCCAAGCGGAACCAGTGGTACGGTCTCTCCGATCGAGGTCCTGGTGGCGGCTCGCTGGATTACCAGCCCCGCGTCCAGCGGTTTCGCTTGAAGGTCGATAGGAAGACCGGCGCGATCAGCGGGTTCAAAATCCTCAAGACCATCATCTTCAAGGACGAGTTTGGAAATCCCTTAAACGGTCTAGCGCCGACTCCGCCTAGCGTCTTGGGTAACGCTTTCGATCCGGAAGGATTCGTGGTCGATCCCCGCAACGGCCATTTCTATGTCTCGGATGAATACGGCCCCTCCCTCTATGAATTCAACCGCAAGGGGCGTCGGGTCCGTTCATTTGCCATCCCCACCAATCTGATTCCCCGCAACGCTGCCGGAATGCCCAACTACGCCAGCGACAGCGGCAATACGGCCGGCAAGAGATCGAACCGTGGGTTTGAAGGATTGGCCATCAGTCCCGATGGGGCTTATGTCTACGCCATGTTGCAAAGTGCCATGTTGGACGAAGGGGGCAGCAACGGTGTGTGCCTTCGCCTCGTGAAGTTCAGCACCGCTACCGGCACCGCTGTCGCGCAATATGCCTATCAACTGGAAGGGGCCAGCCAAGGCCGCGGTGTGTCCGGGCTGTTGGCCATCAACGACCATGAGTTTCTCGTGCTCGAACGGAACAACCGAGGCATCGGTGTCGGCGCCACCCTTTCACCGCCGAACAAGAAACTATTCCGCATTGATATTACAGGAGCCACCGACTACAGCCCCCCGGCCCCACCCTTCCCATCCTCAACCTGTCCCTCCGGAAAGGTCACTAAACAGCCGGTACCCTTTCTAGACCTCACCACCGACACCCTCCCGGAGCTTGGCAACAAGGTCCCGGAAAAGTGGGAGGGGCTGGCCATTGGTCCACGCCTCAAGGACGGCAGCTACGTCTTGGTCGTCGGCACGGACAACGACTACAGCGTGACGCAGAACGACAGTGGAACACAATTCGACGTGTACTTTCGAGTCAGTGACGCCGATCCCTGGACGACCTCCATCCAATGTCCGCTCGGCTACACGACCGCCTGTTTCACGACGGCCGATGCCGCGGACGGCGTGATCAACGAGAGGTTCGATCTGCCCACCGACGGCAGCTACAAGCTGCTTCCCGGTGTGTTGCACGCTTATAAGGTCTCAGCGAGTGATCTCGGCGACTACGTAAGGCCGATGGCCTATCAAAAAGGTCAAAAAGATCGTGATCGCGGAGCCTCGATCGAACTCGACGATGAGGACGATCAAGAAGGTGATGAGGGTCGCGAGGACAAGTAGCCGGCACACGGTTGCTGTCATCGCTCGCATTGATTCCCGCCAAGCTGTGCGGGGGCGGGACTCCGCCCTCGCACAGTCTTGCACGAGAGCCGCGTCAGGACCGCCCGCCTGACAACCATCCATTCTCCATCCCCATTCTCCATCCATTCTCTGGTACAAGGTGCCGGGCAAGAAGAAAGGACACCACCGGCCTTACCTTGATCGAAGAGTTCAACGTTTACCGTCGTACCCCTGGTCGCGCCACCGTTCGAGAAGTTGAATCCGTTTGCGAAGTTGCTCGACCGTCGCCTGGTCGATCCGACTGCCGGTCCGCGCGATCAACTCCGCGTTGAGGCGCCGATGATCCACTCCTCTTTGCCTGGCAACCGCGCTCACGAGCAGCCGGTGGAGATCTCGCAGCTCTTGCTTGAGCTCATGGAGCGCAACCGGCGCTCCGATCGTCGCCGTCGCATGGTTCGCCCCTTCGGGCTCTTCCGCTCCGATCACCGTGTCCATGCGGGCTACGGCCATCAACGGTCGATATTCGTTCGTCGAGACGGCGACACGGCCAAAGAGATCCCGTGGTTCGGCCGGAGGCATGTCTTCCAGGACATGATCACGCTCTTCTTTGATCTGTCGCGCATAGTGAGCCAAAACCGGATCCTTGGGCAAATAGAGCCACGCTCGTTGCGGCTTTGGCACATGCTCCTGCATACGGACGAAACGCCCGACTACCTGCCGGAAATACATCTCCGTCAACACATTGGTGCCATAGACTCCGACACGGAGGCGAGGAATATCCACCCCTTCGCTCACCATGTTGACCGCCACCAACCACTGTCGCTTTCCATCGCCGCTAAATGTTTCGATGACGTGAGACGCCTGCGGATCATCCGAGACCGCTACCGCCGCCTTGACGCCGGCGACGCGACCGACCAGATCAGCCACCCAGCGGGCGTGGTCCTGATCCATGGCAACAATGAGCCCGCCCGCATCGGGCTGCTCCTCGCGCCGCACACGAACAAGTTGCTCGTGCGCATCGGCAATGACCGGACCCAACCACGACTCTTGCAGCAACGCCGTCTTTAATCGTTCCCGCTGCCGATCGAACGGCAAACCGTCTTCAAACGTCGCTCGGTGCTCGCGACCTTGAGACACCCAGATCAATTCGCCTTCATAGCTGGGGAAGAGGATCGGCCGGCAAACACCGTCGCAAATCGCTTCACCGTAGCCGTAAGAAAAGTCCGGCTGACTCTCGCCCCGCACGTACCGGACGAAGGGAATGGCATCATTGTCGGAGCGAAAGGGGGTACCCGAGAGGATCAACCGAAACACCGCCGGCTCCAGCGCCGTTTTGAGAGATCTGCCCCACTGTTTGCCATCGCCGGCATGGTGCAGTTCATCCAGCACCACCAGTGTCTTTTTGGCAAGGCAGCCGCGCCGTACCATTTCTGGAGCGGAACAGACGTGCTGATAGGTCACCGTCGCGCCGTGATAGTCCGGCGCCTCCAGCGCCCGTTCGTTCGTCAAGGCCGGATCAAGTTGCAACCCGACGGTTCCCGCGGCAACGGCCCACTGTCTTCGTAGATGACTAGTGGGGCAGACCACCAGAAGCCGCTGGACGCGGCCGGCTTTCAAAAACTCGTGGGCCACGCGCAGTGCGAACCGCGTTTTCCCCGCGGCCGGCGTCGCCATGGCGAGAAAATCGACACTCTGGTGAGTACAGACGGCGTGAAAGGCACGGCGCTGCCAATCGCGAAGCGGCGCTATCCAAGAAGGCAGGGTCCTCATACCCAAAGGGAGACGTGGGAGCACAAGACAGTGTCTAATCAAGCCAATCTTGTTCTCGCAACTTTCGCGGCAGGTACTGTTTGGTGAGATACTGAAAGTCTTTATTCGCCAAGGCATCGAGTTCGTACTTCAAGCCGCTCGTCAACATCCGTTTGATCTCCGCCTGCCAGGCCGGTTTCTTGAACCATTGATAGTTCATCAGTTCTTTCGCCCGCGCCACATCCTTGTCGTTGAGCTTGATGCCAACGTTGCGCGGCAGACCGTACCGTTCTGGGTCGGCGCTGGAGAGACCCATAAATTTGGCCTTGGGAATCGCCATGCGTTGACTTTCAAACGCCAAATTGATGGATCCCTGCTTGACCACCGAATAGATGTAGTAGCCCCAGGGATCGTTATCGACCAACACATAAATTGGAAGCCCCTGCTCTTCGTGAAGCCGTCTGGCCAAACGCCGCACCCCCCGCGGCGGCTGACCGTTGCCAGTGAGCAGAATACAGTTGTACCGCCGCCAGAACTTGTCTTCCGACAGTCGGTTCCACTGGGTGCCCTTCTCGACCAGCAACACAAAATCCGCCGTACAGCGCCGGATCTCCAGATACTCTGGCTCTACGATCGACGGAACGGAATAACCGCCCTTGCCCAATTTCGAGCAGTCCACCCGGTCGCCGTCGTCGCCAAACACGACCGGCCCGACGATACTGCCGGCGTTCTCCGCCCGAACGTGCAGCTCCTCCCGAAGGGCAGAGAGAGTCACTTCCAAATCTTCGATGATCGGATCGGACTCATCCTGCGTGTCGAACGTGTTCTCGTGAGAATCTCTGATCGTATGTTTGGTTCGATAATAGATCTCGCGGAGCGAGGTGGTGAGGTCGGCCCGCTGCAACTCCGCCAGCGCGTCCGCCACCAACATCGTCTGCATGAACTTTTTCGCCATTCCGATATTGAAGAACGAGCGGGCCTGCTTCTTGTCCCCCATCTCGATCATTCCCTTCCGCTCGTTGAACGAAACATTGGAAAGGGCGCGGATCGGAATCTGCAACGTCGGATCTTTTGATCGTTCGGCCGCCTGGATCACGAGATCGGCCAGACCAACCAGTTTCTTTTCAACCGTCGTAGGCTTTTTGGTCTTGGTCATCATGCTGTCACCTTCCGGCTCCTGCGAACCGCCCCGTTGCTTGCCCTGGAGGATGGTCTCTCCCCTTTCCTCGTCTTGTTCTTCTCATCCTCACCGGTGAAACGCTCCCTTTGGTTCTGCCGCCATGATGGTCTGATCCCTCCCGACTTGCCCCCGTCAGACTTGGATCCAGAGGCCAATCCTCCACCGTGGTCGGTGTGGCCATCTCGACTCTGTCCTATCCCGGCTTCTTCACCCCCGCCATCCAGTTTTGTCCCGACAACGACATCTCCTTCTGCCCCACCCTCTGTGACAATGATCGAATGGGGGAGCCCCTCTGGTCCCTCGCCGGTCTTTCCCAAAACCTCATCCGTCTTGATTCCGCCAGTCCGCGAGACAGCAATGGTCTGTAATTGTTTCTTCAGCTTTTCCTTCGGCAGGGTACCGCCCTTCAATCGATTGCAGGCCTCGACAACTTCCTCGATATACAATTCAAAAATGTTCCGCCGCCGGTATTCGCTAGCAGCCCGTTCCCGGCGACGCAGATAGATCCCTAACCGCCGCCCACACTCCCGCAACGCCAAGGTGATTTCCTTGTGAATCTCGTCGTAGTCGGCGATCGCTTCTTTCGATTCGCTCGTAAACGGCACCCACACTGAGGCCATATGGACAAAAATCACCATCGGGCCGGCCGGCAAGGCCCCGCGCGCCTGCGCCACCCCGTAGTTTTTCCAAGACAGGCCAAGCACGGCCTTGAAGGTCGCGCAGGCAGATTGCTGATAGAGGAGCGGTACCCGATTGGCATACCGGATCACCCGCGCCAGTTCCACGTCGTCTTCTTCGTGTTCTCCTTCAGCCCGTGGAGCGGCTGGTTGCTCTGGCTTGTTGTGTTCATCGGGTCGCTGGCCATAGGCCAGCCCCGCCTCGATAACAAACGGATTGCCACGATACACCGCCGGGGGTCTCGTCACCGCCGTATAGAACTCACCTTTGATCTGTTTGTAGAGACCGGCCAAGATCGCTTTCTCGCCGATCGGCGAGAGGCAATTGGTCGGCGGAGCCATGATTTTCGTGCTCTGAATCGTCCGATACAATGTTTCGGCGGCCGATCCTTTGAGGTCTCGCGGCTTCATCTCCGGCGAGATCTTGGCCTGCCGGCATATCTGGTCGGCCAACTGGGGTGAGATCCGGCAAAAATCGCTCGCCAAAAATCCCACCACCGTGTGGCTTTTCGTCTCCTGCACCATCTTCAGAAACATGCCGAACTCGATACCGTAAGGATGTGGTTTGATCTCCCGCGGCGACGGCGGCAGTTCGTGGTAGGCCCTGGTGTATTCTTTGATTTCTCCTTCTGGCGTGTAATAGATCAGCTTGGCGTGGGGGTTGGCGATGGAGGTCTGCTCCAACCACTCATCCACCGACGCTCGGCCCTTTTGGTAGCGGCCCTCAATTTCCATTGTCACTTGGGTTCCCCGTGGCTGATCCCACTCAATCTGTTTGCTTTCGTGCACCAGTGGCTCGTTTTTCTTGGTATCGATTTGGACTTCAAAAAAATGGGCGGCGGCGCGGGGACCGATGCGCGAGATGATCCGAACCGGTTTGCCGGTCGTCAACTGCGCGTACATGCCGGCGGCGGAAATCCCGATGCCCTGCTGCCCCCGACTCATGCGCAACCGATGGAACTTAGAGCCGTACAACAGCTTGGCAAAGATGCGGGGAATCTGTTGGCGCACGATACCGGGCCCGTTGTCCGTTACCGTCACACGAAACCGTGTGGCCTGACTGGCCGGCGGTGTCACGCCGTCAATCGGCACGACCTCCAACCGGACCGTCACGTCGGGCAGGATACCGGCCTCTTCACAGGCATCCAGCGCGTTGTCGACCGCTTCCTTGACACAGGTCAACAGGGCCTTGCGCGGATTGTCGAACCCGAGCAGATGACGGTTTTTCGTGAAGAACTCCGACACCGAAATTTCCCGCTGGCGCGCTCCCATTTCAATGGCGGTCACCCGCTCCGCCGGTTTTGATGCGGTTTTCTTTTGTGCACCAGCATGGGAATGTGATGCAGGATCTGCAGGATCTGAAGGAGAAACGACAACCATCGGTCCGGTCACTGATCTGGATTCTCTCATAGTGGTCATTGAACCTCACTCAAACAACTTGCGAAGAACGTGCGTGCCCCTCGGTGTCACAACATCTTTTGCCGAGTCAGTCGCCTGACCACCTTCATTCGGCGCACATACGTCGCCACCTTCCTGGCCGTGGCATGCGCATTTCACCTCTCACATCATGACACACGGTCCACCGAAGGGCTCACGGAAACTCGACGGCATGGAAGCTCACTGGACGGGTACGACCGAAGGGCAGGCACCGAACAGTGCTATCATCACGATTTTTAGGGTGGGAGGAGCACGCACCTAACCGAGGACGATTAGGTACGACGGAGATCTTGGGAGGACTTTAGGCTTCCCGGTCCACGCCGGGCCTGCACACCATCCTCTGCGCTCGATCCCCTTCCTCATCAATGTTCCCTCGGGGCGTCCACTCCTCCCACGGCAATACCATAGACCTCGTGTCGGAGAGAGTCAAGCGACCTCTTGCTCTCTGTGTTTCACCGACCATGACAGTGGTCCCGGAGATACCGAGACCACAAGCTGACCTCGACCTGGAGGCGCCATTGATCGTTTGATTTCTGAGTTGCGTCATCGCGGCGGGAGAAAGACTTCGTTCACATCGCTGAATGAGCCGCCGGGCGTCGGCCCGCCACCGATCACATAGATACGCCCCTCGACCGTTGCCGAACCGAGCCCATGTCGGGCAGTCGGCAACGGTGCCATCGCTCGCCACTGGTCGCGCTGCGGGTCATAGACTTCATTCTCTCGAAATGTGCCGGCCGACCCTTCGCCACCGAACACGTAAATCCTCCCTTCGAAGACCGCTGCCGTGATGCCGCTACGCGCCGTCGGAAGGTCTGACACCCTGCTCCAGCGGTCGGTCGTAGGATCGTACCGTTCAACCACGGCAAGGTTTCGTCCATAATCGCCATTCACCCGCCCACCAATCGCATAAATGGCCCCATCAACCACTGCAACGGCCAGGTGATCGCGTGGAGTGGGAAGGGGTGCCCGAGTCTCCCATCTGTTACGCAGCGGATCATACACTTCGACCGCCGTCACATTGGCCCTTCGATCGAACCCCCCGATGGCATAGAGGTTCCCTCCCACTTCTGCCACAGCAAGAGCACCGCGCGCGGTCGGCATGGGAGCCAGTTCGGTCCACTGATCGGTTTTGGGATCATACGCATAGACCGTGGCCACTGGACTCCAGATATTGACACCGGCTCTGGTGTACCCCCCGATGACGTATACTCGACCCTTTACCACGCCGATCCCGACATGGTGAAGGCCGACAGGGAGAGGCGCTGCGGCAGTCCATGTGTCGGTCACCGGATCATACACATCCACTGCAGAAGTAATCGCCAGATTCATCATATTGCTAAGGCCGGGCTTTTCGAATCCGCCGACCACGTAGATCTTCCCCTCCAACGCAACTGCCGCCACCTCCGTTCGCTTGGTAGGCATCGGCGCGGCTACACGCCAGGAGCCTCGCTCAATCTCAGGCGGGGATGCGGGTGACGACGATGGCGCGGAAGCGGGGGCTCCACTCGCGGTCACTCCAACCAGCAACAGTCCCAGGTTCATCAGGAACAGCGAGCGCCACTCGCGTTTGGACGGTATCAGAGCAGATGACATGGCTCCATTGTATATGGTTTCACCTTCCGGTGGAAACGGAGTGGAGGAGGAAGGAACTCAACGCCCCCTGTTTAAACTCCTCCCATTGTCCAGGGAGCGAGCCGTCTCTTTACCGAACGGAAAGACATGGTGACCATTTTTTCAAACATCTCGTTCATGGGGGGACCAATCAGAACCGTTGGAGGATTCATCGGCGCCGAGATATTCATCGATCAGCCGTTCAAGCTCATCACGCTGAGTCTGCTGGATCTCAAGAAACTGGACTCCAAACAGCCG
Organism: Nitrospira sp.; assembly: GCA_024331045.1. GTDB lineage: Bacteria > Nitrospirota > Nitrospiria > Nitrospirales > Nitrospiraceae > Nitrospira_D. The sequence continues at coordinate 29,214 of JANDJC010000014.1, read as the reverse complement.
ATCGCGAACCCAGCGGACCTCCGCCTCCTCGATCACGATGGGCGCCGCGCCAGGAATCATCAACCTGACCGTGACCCGCTGACCTGGGACGATCGATGACACCCTTTCTATGGCGGCCCCGCCCAGCGAGAGATCCATCGCCCTGCCGCTGACTTCGTGAGCATTGACCCGCACCCAGCTAGTGAGCCCCACTCGCACCCGACGATGCCGACGCCGTTCCACCATAAGGCCCTCCACCTGTACCCTACGGCCCTGTACCCTACCGCAGAGACTGGAAAACAGCACGAGAATTTCATCGGCCTTGTCAGCAGCTCCCTTGCAAGTGATGGGGGCTTTCGCTATCGTACCCGCAAATGAACCAGGCTGGTTCACGCCAGATTCTGCTCGCCTGCGTGAGCGGCGTGCTGCTGCCGCTGTGCTTCCCTAAGTTCGATCTTGGTTTTCTGGCATGGGTTGTGTTCATTCCCCTCCATCTTGCCCTGGATCAGTGTTCGCGGCAGCGTGCATTCTGGATCGGATGGCTCAGCGGGGCGATCGGCTTCACCGGCATCATGGCATGGGTGGTGACGGCCATGACAACCTATGGCAAGGTGCCAATCCTCATCAGTTATGCCATCCTTCTGCTTCTGACGGCTTATCTCGGGCTGTACGTCGCGCTGTACAGTTTCTCCGTCGTCTGGCTTCGGGAGTTGATTCCTCGATACGGCATTCTTTTCGCTCCCTGTTTCTGGGTCGCGCTGGAGTTGCTCCGCACCTATGCCCTCTCCGGTCTTCCCTGGTGTCTGCTCGGTTATTCACAGTACCAGAGGCTCGGCCTCATCCAGATCGCCGACCTGACCGGCGTCTATGGCATCTCTTTCCTGATTATTCTCGTGAACGTGGCGTTGGCTGATTTGATTCTCTGGTCGATGCCATTTTTCCGTGGATTCCATCCGGCTAAGCTACCGTGGGCATTACCAACAGCGGCGGCAGCCGGTCTTGTGTTGTCATGGTCATACTCCGCTGCGGTGCTGAGCGGTGGACAAACTGACCGAGCATCCGCCTCCATCCTTGTCGGAGTGGTCCAACCCAACATTGATCAGGCGGTTAAATGGGACGCCGATTACCGCGATGAAACGATGCGCCGGTTTGACCGCCTCACTGCCCGCTTGGGAACGGGAGCCGATCTGATCATCTGGCCTGAGTCAGCCACGCCGTTTATCCTGGAACGAGAGCCGGAATATCAGGTGCAGGTTGTTGAATGGGCGTCACGAGCCCAGGCACCGATTCTTCTCGGCAGTCCGGCCTTGCGGTTCTATCCGGACCGCCGACCCTATCTTCTCAACAGCGCCTATCTGGTGGCCCCAGACGGAACCCTTCTCGGACGTTACGACAAACACCACTTAGTGCCCTTTGGAGAATACATTCCGCTGAAGTCCTCGCTGTTATTCTTCCTCGACAAGTTGGTAGAAGGCATCGGCGATTTTGAAGCGGGGCCCGGCGCCACTCTCTTCTCTTTTTATCCCAAATCCTTGCGCACCGACGAGGCTCCTTCTTTGCGAGCAGTCAAGTTTGGAACGGTCATTTGCTATGAGGTTATTTTCCCCGATCTGGTCAGACAATTCGCGGCCAAAGGCGCCGAATTCTTGGTCAATATCACCAATGACGGCTGGTTCGGGCCGTCCTCGGCCCCCGCTCAACATTTTTCTATGGTTGTCTTTCGCTCCATTGAGAATCGTCTGGCCTTCGCCCGCTCCGCCAACACGGGCATCTCCGGCTTCATCGATCCATTCGGCCGCATTATGGATCAAACACCGCTTTTCACGGAGCAAGCCATCGAGGCAGCTGTTCCCCTCACCTACTCACGGACGTTTTACAGCTACTATGGCGACGTCTTTGCTTACACCTGTGCTATAATTTGCGGAATTTTATGGTTATATGGCCTCTTCCGAACCGAGGAACCGGCGCCAACGACTTCCGTGATTGAGCCGGCTTAAAATTTTCTGAAAGGACCACAGACGATGCTGCTTGACGACATTCAAACGAGAGTGCGTACCGTGGGAGAACAAATCGCCGAATTACGGGGGCATCTTTGACCTCGCCCGCATGACTGCTGACTTGCAAGAACTCGAAGCCCGGATGAGCGAGACCGGCTTCTGGAACGATCCCCGCAATGCAGCCGCTGTCAGCCGGAAAAAATCGATCATCGAACGCGAACTGAACACCTGGCGCGACATCGAAACCAAGTTGGGAGACGTGAACGCCCTGCTCGATTTGACGACAGAGAGCGGTGATGCGAGTCTTGAGAAAGAATTGCTCGCGGAGCTGAGCCAGTTGGAGGCACGCGTCGCCACCTTACGGCTGGAGACACTGCTGTCCAGCGAACTGGACCCCAACAACGCCTTGCTTGAGATCCATCCAGGCGCGGGAGGGACAGAGTCACAGGATTGGGCCCAGATGCTCTTGCGCATGTACGTACGGTGGGCCGAAGCCAAACAATTCAAGGTGGAAACGCTGGACCTCCTGTCCGGCGAGGAAGCCGGCATTAAAAGCGCGACCCTGTCAATCACCGGCCCCTATGCCTATGGCTATTTAAAGGCGGAAGCGGGCGTTCATCGTCTGGTCCGAATCTCCCCCTTCGACGCAAACAAACGCCGTCACACCTCCTTCGCCTCGGTGTTTGTGTATCCGGAGCTCAGCGAGGACATCGAGATTGCGATCGAGGAAAAGGACTTGCGGATCGACACCTTCCGTTCGGGAGGCGCGGGAGGGCAAAACGTCAACAAGGTCGAAACGGCCGTCCGCATCACCCACCTCCCGACCGGCATCGTGGTGCAGTGCCAGAACGAACGGTCGCAGCTTCAGAACCGAAACGGGGCGATGAAGATTTTGAAGGCCCGTCTCTTTGAGTTGGAGCGTCAGAAAAAGGAGGCGGAATTCAACGCCATCGTCGGCGAAAAAAAAGACATCGCGTGGGGCAACCAGATCCGCTCCTATGTGTTCCAGCCCTATCAGATGGTCAAGGACCATCGGACCGGTTACGAAACCGGCGACGTATCGTCCGTCATGGACGGCGATCTCGACGGCTTCATTGAAGCCTATTTAAAAAAGCAACTCTCAAAGGGAAGCGAACCGCTGCCGGCCGCCGGGCAATCGAGCCCCGATCTGTAATCACTCTGCTCCGAGGAGCCTGGCCGCTCGACCGCTATCGTGTGGAAGAGGCCAAGCCTGGTGGAGCCCGTGGGCGGCCAAACAGACAAGCCTTGACACCGCGTAAGCCATGATGGACGAACTGCACGAGCAACGACAGCAACGGATTAAGAAACTTGAGCACCTTCGCCGGGCGGGGGTGCAGCCCTACGGCGTTCGATTCGAGGTCAAGGACCGGGCGGGCCATCTCGTCAAACTCCACGCCGAGAAGTCGAAGGAGCTTCTTGAACAGGAGCGCATCTCCTGTACGATCGCGGGACGGATCGTGGCTCTTCGCCGGTTTGGCAAGGCTTCCTTCGCCGTGTTGCAGGACGGTGCCGACCGGCTCCAAATCTATCTCAAAAAGGATCTGCTGACGGAGCAGGCCTCGCTGATCATTGATCACCTTGATTTAGGCGATTGGATCGGCGTCTCCGGCGTGTTGTTTCGCACCAAAACCAATGAATTGACGGTCGAGGTTCACCAGTTGACGTTTCTCAGCAAGGCACTTCGCCCCCTCCCCGAAAAGTGGCATGGCCTCACGGATGTCGAGACTCGATACCGGCAACGGTATGTGGATCTCATCGCCAACCCCCACATCCACCAAATCTTTGTAACCAGGAGTCGGGTCATTGCCGCCATTCGCTCCTTTCTCGTCGAACGGGGATTCCTGGAAGTCGAAACACCGATGATGCATCCCATCCCCGGCGGCGCGACGGCCAAACCGTTTGTGACCCACCACAACGCACTCGACATCGATCTCTATTTACGGATTGCGCCCGAACTGTACTTGAAGCGCCTGATCGTCGGCGGATTCCCCCGAGTGTTCGAGATCAACCGCAACTTCCGCAATGAAGGCATTTCCACGATCCACAATCCCGAATTCACGATGCTCGAATTTTATGTCGCCTATGCGGATTACCACGACCTGATCGCACTGACGGAAGAAATGCTTTCCTTCATCGCCCGAGACGTCTTGGGAACATCCATCATCAATTACCAAGGCACGTCCATCGACTTGACACCGCCCTGGCGACGCTGGTCATATCACCAGGCCATCTGCGAAGTGAATGGAATTGATCCTTCGGTCCTCAAAAACCGGGAAGAGGTGCTGACGATCGCTAAGCGACTCAACGTGCCGGTCGATCCCAAGGCGCCGTTGTTTAAGATTGTGAACGATCTCTTCGAAGAAACGGTCGAGCCAAATCTGCAACAGCCCACGTTCATCACCGACTATCCGATCGAGATTTCTCCCCTGGCTCGGCGCAAGGATACCGACCCATCCCTTACCGACCGGTTCGAGCTCTACATTGCAGGCCGAGAGATCGCCAACGCCTTCTCCGAGCTCAATGATCCGCTCGATCAGCGAGAACGGTTCGAGCAGCAGGCCGCCCAACGCAATGCCGGCGACGAGGAAGCCCATCTGATCGACGAGGATTTCCTCCGTGCCTTGGAATTCGGCATGCCCCCCACCGCCGGCGAAGGAATCGGCATCGATCGCCTGGTCATGCTGTTCACCAATCAGCCGTCCATCCGGGATGTTGTCTTGTTTCCCCAACTGAGGCCGGAGAAGCACCCGTGAATCTGCCTTACGAGATCCTCATCGGTCTTCGCTACCTGCGCGCCAAGCGCCGCAACCGGACGATTTCACTCAATACATTCGTCTCGATCGCCGGCATCACGCTGGGCGTGGCGGCGTTGATCGGCACGGTCGGCATCATGACGGGATTCAAGGAAGACATTCAGGCCAAGATTCTCGGCACCACGGCCCATGTCATCGTGCAGGAACGAATGAACGACAACATGGGCAACTACGATTCGCTCATCACGCGCATTGAGTCGGTGCCGGAGGTCGTGTCAGCGACTCCCTTCGTCCTCCGGCAAGTCCTGCTCACCTCTCCATCAGCCGTGCAGGGCATCGTCCTGCGGGGGATCGACCCTCAACGTGAGGCACGGGTCACGGAATTGGCCAACAACATGACTTCCGGCCGGCTGGCTGACTTGCTTGCGCCGGTCAAGGTTCGGCAACCGCCCTCCGACGACCAAGCCGGCGACCTGACCGTGGTCGAACGGCCTGGCATTATTCTCGGAAAAGAACTGGCCTTTCGGCTTGGCGTCTTTCCCGGCGACACCGTGAACGTCGTGTCTCCGGTCGGCCCAATCAGCGCCATGGGGATGGTGCCGAAGATCCGCTCCTTCGCCGTCGTGGGTCTGTTTCAATCCGGCATGTATGAGTATGACTCCTCGCTCGCCTATATCGAACTGGGCGAGGCACAGAAGTTTTTCAACATGGGCGACACCGTATCCGGCATCGAGGTCAAGGTCGCGGACGTGTTCCGGGCCGACGCCATCGCCCGTGCGATCGAGCGGGAGCTCGGCTTCAGCCATGGAGCCCGGGACTGGATGCAGATGAACCGCAATCTCTTCTCGGCTCTCAAGCTGGAAAAGACGATGATGTTTCTCTTGCTGGTGCTGATTACCATCGTCGCCTCGTTCAACATCGTGAGCACGCTCACGATGATTGTCACGGAAAAGCAGAAGGAGATCGCGATCCTCAAGGCCATGGGTGCCACCAGACGCAGCATCCGGCGCATTTTCATGCTCAACGGTCTGATTATCGGACTCGTTGGTACAGCCATCGGTATCCCGCTGGGCTATACCTTCTTGTGGCTCATCCAAACATTTTGGACGTTTGATCCCACGGTCTATTACATCTCGAAAATTCCCGTCCACGTGTTGGCCGAGGACGTCTTGCTGGTCGCGGGATCGGCCATCATGATCAGCTTTGCCGCCACCGTGCATCCAGCCAATCAAGCGGCGAAGCTTGAACCGGTGACGGCTCTACGATACGAATGATCAAGGTCATTAATCTTTATAAATCGTTCCCGATGGGCTCGTCCGAACTGGCGGTGCTAAAAGGGATCAATCTGGAAATTCGCCGGGGTGAGCTCATTGCGATCGTGGGCGCCTCCGGCGCCGGTAAAAGTACCTTGCTCCACATCATCGGCACCCTCGATAGGCCAAGCCACGGTACCGTTACGTTCGATGGCATGGATCTTTTTCAGCTGTCCGAGGCCCAGCAGGCAGACTTTCGCAACAAACGGATCGGCTTTGTCTTTCAATTTCATCATCTGTTGCCGGAGTTTACCGCTCTCGAAAACACGTGCATGCCAGCCCTCGTCCAGCGGCGTGATGCGGCCTCAGTCACGGCCGATGCCAAGGTCTTGCTCGAGACCGTGGGCCTGGGGCATCGCCTCCACCACAAGCCGGGCGAACTGTCGGGCGGCGAGCAACAACGCGTGGCCATCGCGCGGGCACTGATGCAGAAACCAGACGTCGTCCTCGCTGACGAGCCCACCGGTAACCTAGACTCCCACACGGGGGACGCACTGTTTCGCCTGATGCGCGAGCTCAACAAAACGCAGGGCACCACGTTCGTGATCGTCACGCACAATGACAAACTGTCGGCGCAAGCTGATCGTATCATCCACATGCAAGACGGCATGATCATCTGACGTTTCGGAACCACCATGGCGGAACAGGTCTTCGATCGGATGACATCCAGCAGTTCGACAAAGCACCTCCCCCACCTGCTGATCTGTTTTTTGCTCGGCGTCTTGCTCGGAGAGCCTGCCGGTGCAGAAGCGGCCGAATTTGTCTTCGTCGGTCCGCGAGCAACCGGCATGGGCGGCGCTGGTGTCGCGGTGACGACGGATGCCTTGGCCACCTACTGGAACCCGGCCGGCTTAGCCATGACCCAAAGCCTCGACCTTCGCGTCCAAGGTTTGGGGCTTGCTATCGACCGACGAGGGTTGGGAGAGGCCCTTCGGGATTTGGAGAATTTTTCCTCCTCCGATCCAGCGGCAGCAGCTAAGGCCCGGGACATCGCCACTCGTCTGAACCAACCAGGCGCAACCCTGTCAATCGCCGGATCGGCCGGCTTGTATCTGAAAGGGCATTGGGAGCGCCACGCGTTCGGCGTCAATGTGTCGGACGTGGCAACCGGCGGCGGCTACATCAGTCAACCGGTGGATCCGGTCACCCTCCGGGGCCGCCTGGCCCTGCGAGGACTCGAGGCCAGGCAACTGGCCTTCTCATATGGCTATGCCTTCTCGGACAAAACGTTTGCTGTCGGCATCACGGCCAAAGTTATTCAAGGAGCCTCCTACGCTGGCTTCGTCGACCTTCAGGGGGGAAATGGCGTGACGATCAGTAACCGTTTCGGCAAGCCGACGATCTCGACGACCTATGGCATCGACCTGGGGGCCCTGTACAAACCTTCCTCATGGATTCGGTTCGGCATCGTGGCCAAGGACATCAATTCGCCGCGCTTCGACGATGCCAGAGGAGGAGCAATCAAGCTCGATCCACAGGTCCGAGCCGGCATGGCGCTCAATCCCTGGTCCACCTTGACTCTGACGGCGGACATTGACCTCACGGCCAATAAGACGCTGTTACCCCACGTCAAAAGCCGGATTCTAAGCTTGGGAGCGGAACAGACCTTTCTCACGGAATTTCTCTCGCTACGGATTGGAACGTTCAAAAACCTAGAAGACGCCAACACGCCGTTCATTCCCACGGCGGGCTTGGGGATTCGGCTGTTCTTCTTTCGCGCCGACGCCGCGGGCGGCTATGACTTCCGTGAGCAAGGAGCGCTCGTCTCCGCCTCCATCTCCGCAACGTTTTAACATGCTATACTGACAACGCTATGAAGACCGCCAATATCATGACGACGAGCCTGTGGATAAGCATGCTGAAGATACGAGTGGGTGCCATCGTAGCGATGCTGCTTTTGCTGACCGGGTGCGGGGGGCTTCAGGAAATGTGGGAAGGCCCCGGCGCCAAGGTGTTTCGGCCGCAGGCCATCGCCGTATTGCCACCGATGTCGAGCCAGTACGATGGCGCGCGAGAAGACATTCAAGAAGTCCTAGCCTATGCCTTGAGAAAGGCCGGCCATATCGAACGGGTCGTTTCGCCGGAGAGCGTAACAGACATCTTTCAGGGATCAAAAGATGCGTTTGACGCGCTGGTGTTCTACTTCTCCCGCCTGGAAATGACCGGCCAATCTGACAAAGAATCGGCCATCGCGCTCGGCAAAGCGCTCAACGTGGACTCGTTCCTCGTCGTGCGGGTCAACTCGTGGGAATACATCCGCAAGGAAGGCGACAACGTGGGTCGCGTCGGGCTGAGCTTGCGGCTCGTGGACGCCACCAACGGCGCCACGGTCTGGAAAGCGCGCCACGAACGGTCAAAAAGCTACATGTTTTTTCGTCCGAATCTCAAAGACATCGCCAAGGACCTGGCGGTTGAGATGATCTCCTACATGCCGCCCCAGCCGAGATCATAACCCTCTCCAACGCGGATTTGGCACCTCGACCACATGCGACAGTGTCCTCTGGTCTATCGCGATCGCGGCGGTTCACAAAGATTGTTGGCCATAAGCATTGTTGACGCGTATCGTGTGATTATAAACGTCGCGCCCATGAAGCTCGCCGTTCCCCTCTCCTCCCACTATATTCCCCTCAGTCGCGTATCGCGCAAACGAGGCCGCACCTGAGCGGTGACCCCATCCACCTGGCTCGACTCCAGCGGCTCCAAAGAGGGGTCGGCCGTGCTGTTCCCTAAGTCGGCTCGTCGAACAGACAGCGCCAGATGGTACTCCGGGACATTTGTACATTGGTACATTAGGAAGACGTGCCGCCATTTCATCCCAATGGCGAAACGTCCGCTCATCCGTCGGACGCCGTTGGCCTTGCTCAAGACCGGCCACTCCTGCTCAAGGGGTCACAATGCAAGGTGGAGCACAATGGAGAGGCCTGAGGATTGAAAGTGGACCATCTCGCCATTGCTACCGCTTTTACTTCTACGCTTCTACTTCTGAAGGATCGGCTCTTCTCTCTCAAACGAAACACGAAGCGACAACAACCCCTGGCGCAATCCTGGTGACTGGTTCCACGAGGTCACCGGTGTCCTCTGGACCGGCCCATGTCCTATGTCCAGACAACAATGCACCGGCCGGATGAAGGAAGAACTGCCCGATTCCGGAAAGATATACGGGCCGCAACCGACTCCGGGGCACCCGGCTCACAGGGGTCTCCCTCCACGATCACCTCCACGGCAGATTACGGAAACATGCCATCTGTTGGACACGGCTGAAAAGGTCTGAAGAGGTGAGCCCCGCGTGTTCTAACGCGCTGAAACAGCCCGCATATTCTTCAGGCACGGGATGCAGTCGTTTTCTTCCGGGGCTTGATGCAGTCGTTTCGGGATACCTGAAAGCACGGGGCCAGTGCGGCCTCGATGGCGATGAGCAATCGATAACAGGCCCACATCTCGCGTGTCGTGGTCGGCGAGGAACGTTTCGTGAGGCAGACGGCCGATCTCTTCAAGCCAGCTCAACGAGAGGTCGATTTCAGCGCAACGTGCTCGGATGAGGTCCGGATTCAGGCTCATGCGGCCAAGGCATCCTTCGTGCTGCTGCGGAGAAACGGGGCAAGATCAAGATAGCGGAGGGAGACCTCCTCCAACCAATCGGTCAAGAAGGTCTCGTTACGGCACAACACGAGCCGCCCTCGCAATACATGATAGAGGAACGACGGCGGCGCCTCATTGAGCACCCGAACATCAACCGGCACACCCACAGTGGCGGTGAGCGCAACTGAGAGAGCATCGACCGTATTCATCTGCCGTGCGCACGTCGTGTCATCAAGAAAAATCCCGACGTCCATATCATGACCCCTGTCGGACTCAAGCACCGACCCATACACAGAGGACACAGAGGCAAAACGCAGTCCGGACACTCGCTCCAATGCCAGACGATCCACGCCCCCATATCCTCTCGCCGCTCAGGACGAAAGGGGTAAAGAGCTGTTTTCATGGCCTCACCGATTACACTCGGCACGCACTTTCAGGGCGCCATCGTAGATCGTCTTACACCGTTACCCCAGGGGCACAAGAAACCTTAACGGCAGGGAACGTCAGATTCCCTGTCAATGAACCGGCTATGCACTGTCATTCAGCTAGAGCAGCAAAGTGAGGTGGATTCTGTAAGACTTGCTGGATGGACCTTGAAGAGCACGGTCCGTGAGAGAGCTATCTTTGTGTCATCGCCGTCTTGAGAGATGTAACGAACTTCGCCACCTGCTCGACCATGTCAGGAGCCTGACGGCATTCCTCAATCCGCCGCACAACCGCCGAACCAACAATCACCCCATCGGCAAAATGTGATACACGGGCCGCGTCCTCCGGCGTCGCGACGCCGAAGCCGACGGCAATTGGCGCGCGGGCGATTTTTCTGATCTTTTCCACATTCTGGCCAACATCGGCGATGTCGGTCAGCTTCGCACCGGTAATGCCGGTCAGCGACACGTAATACAAAAAGCCTCGCGAGTGGCGAGCGACGAATGTCCGTCGACCTCTCGTACTGGTGGGGGCCAACAGGAAAATCAGCCGCAATCCCGCTTCCTCCGCTGGTCCCTTGAGCGGCCCCGCTTCATCCGGCGGCATGTCCGGCACGATGACGCCGTCAACACCGGCATCCTTAGCCGTTTGACAAAAGGCTTCGTAGCCCATGGCGCAAATGCAATTGTAATAGAGCATCAACACGATCGGGATCTTTGTACGCAGGCGAAGGGATTTGACCATGGCCAAGATTGCACGGAGCGACACACCGTTGGCCAGTGCCCGCTGGGCCGCCCGCTGGATGACCGGTCCATCAGCAATGGGGTCGGAAAATGGTACCCCCAGTTCGATGATGTCGGCGCCGGCTTCTTCCAACGCCAGCACCAACCGTTTGGTGTCGTCGAGGGTGGGATCGCCGGCCATCAGGTAAATGATCAACGCCTTTTTATTGTCAGCTTTCAGCCGATCAAAGATGGCGTCGAGCCTGTTGGGCGCGACCGAACCCTGCTGGGCGACCGAGGCGCTCTTTCCCGCCGGATTTGCCCCTTGAGCCACCCGTCGCATCCGACCGACCATTTTCACAGTTTTCATCGTCATGCACTCCACAACCTGGAGATTACAGGCTCACTCCCCTCATCCGTGCAATCTGCTGTACATCCTTGTCGCCCCGGCCGGAGAGATTGACCAGAATCATTTGCGATTTTCTCAATTGCGGCGCGAGCTTGATCACATGGGCCACCGCATGGGCGCTTTCTAGAGCCGGCATGATGCCTTCTTCCCGCGTGAGTAGGTCAAACGCCTCCAGCGCCTCTTCATCGGTGGCATAGACATATTCGATGCGTCCCTGGTCATGATAGAAACTGTGCTCTGGTCCGACGGCGGCATAGTCCAGCCCGGCCGAGATAGAATGGGTAAGATTGATCTGTCCATCCTCGTTCTGCAAGAGATAGGTCATCGTGCCCTGCAAGACCCCCGGCTTCCCTCCTGCAAAACGGGCCGCGTGCTTGCCACTCACAATGCCGGCCCCTCCCGCTTCCACCCCCACCATCTTAACCTTCTTATCTTGCAAAAACGGATAAAAGAGCCCCATGGAATTGCTGCCACCTCCAACGCAGGCCACCAGGTAATCGGGCAGTCGCCCCGCCGCCGCTAAGATTTGTTTGCGGGCTTCTCGACCGATGACAGACTGAAAATCCCGGATCATCATCGGATAGGGATGAGGGCCCAGGACGGAGCCGAGCACATAGTGGGTCGTGCGCACGTTGGTGGTCCAGTCACGCATCGCCTCACTGATCGCATCCTTCAACGTGCGGCTGCCCGTATCGACCCCGGTCACCGTCGCTCCCAGCAGTCTCATACGGAAAACGTTGAGCGCCTGCCGATCCATGTCCTCGGTGCCCATATAAATTTCGCACTGGAGCCCGAACATTGCGGCGGCCGTGGCCGTCGCCACCCCATGCTGGCCGGCTCCAGTTTCGGCAATGACGCGCTGCTTTTTCATCCGTAGAGCCAGCAAGGCCTGGCCGATAGCGTTGTTGATCTTGTGCGCCCCCGTATGACAGAGGTCTTCACGTTTGAGATAAATCCTGGCCCCACCCAACTTGGCGCTCAACCGGTCGGCTCGATAGAGACTCGTGGGACGTCCAACATACCGCTGAAGATAATCGGTGAATGTGGCTTGGAATCGGCGGTCTCTCTTAGCCTTCTCGTACTGGGCTTCCAACTCGAGCAGCGCCGGCATCAAGGTTTCCGGCACATAGCGCCCTCCGTAGGGGCCAAACCGGCCATGACGGTCAGGCAACGGGACGGTCATTCACTCTCTCCTCCGAAAGTGGGTGGAACGACAATGGCTCAGTCCTCTTTCCTGGCTTGGCGGGCAGTATAGAACCACCCCAGCTCAGCGCACAAGCTTTGCCGCCTCAACAAATGATTTGACTTTCACCGGATCCTTTTTCCCCGGCCGGGCTTCCACGCCGCTGCTGACATCCACTCCGTAGGGCCGCACCGATCGAATCGCCTCACCAACATTGTCGGGGGTCAATCCTCCGGCCAACAGCACTGGTGCTGTTCGCGCGATTTCCCCGGCAAGCGTCCAATCGACAGGCCGACCGGTCCCGCCGTAGGCCTGTTCGGAGAATGCGTCAACCACGAACCCTCGCACTCCCGCCCGCCCATGAAATTCCGCGACCGCAAGCAGTGAATGACGGTCCTTTAGCCGGACCGCCTTGATCGTCGGCCGGCCCAAGGTCTCGCAATAGGACGAGGATTCGTCTCCGTGCAGTTGCGCCAGGACCAGACCACAGTCATCCATGAGTTGCCGTACGACCTCTGCGTGCTCGTTGACAAACACGCCAATCGACACGACGAACGGTGGCAACGACGCCACGATGGCCCGCACCGTCTCCGGTCTCACGTAGCGAGGGCTCTGTCGATACAACACGAAGCCCAGCGCATCGGCACCGGCCTCGACTGCCAGATGCGCGTCATCATGATTGGTGATGCCGCAGATTTTCACCTTCACCATGGCGCGAGCGTTTTCCCAACCGTTTTCTTGAACATCCTTGATAGATGCCTACCTTCGCGACGACTGCTCCTCGTTCAGGCCGAGAAGCTCCCGCACCTTCTCGCCGGTCCGTTCGGCCCGAATGAGGGATTCGCCGACCAACATGGCATGCACTCCCGCATCAACCAATCGTTGGACATCCCGGCGGGAGTGAATGCCACTTTCGCTGACGATGAGTTTGTCGGTAGGAATTCGCTTGGCTAGCCGAAAGGTCACCTCCAGGTCAGTGGTGAAGGTCTGGAGATCACGATTATTGATGCCGATCAATCGAGCGCCAGGAATCCATTCCAACACCAGATCCAGTTCCCGCTCATGGTGGGTCTCAAACAGCACGTCCATGCCGAGTTCCGTGGCCAACGCATGGTAATCCATCAACCGCTGGCGCTCCAATGCAGCGACGATCAAGAGGACGGCATCAGCCCCGTGCGCCCTCGCTTCATAGAATTGGATCTCGCCGACCATGAATTCTTTGTTGAGCGCGGGAAGCGGCACAGCCTCCTTGATGTCTTTTAAATAACGAAGATCGCCCTGAAAGAAGTCCTTGTCCGTCAGCACCGAGACCGCCGACGCCCCATGGTCAAAATAGGCCTTGGCAATACCCACATGGTCGAACCGATCCGCGAACTCCTTTCGCAACAGACCCAGACTGGGTGATGCCTTCTTGACCTCGGCGATCAAGGCCGGGCTCCGGAAGGTTCTGGTTGCGTCAAGCGCCACAGCGAACCCTAGCGGTACCGGCGCGTCTCTGATCATCGCCTTGAGATTGGCCAAGTACGACCGGCTTTGTTTATGCCGCAATTCCGCCCTTTTGTGTTCCAGGATGCGATCTAGAATCATGACCGTACGACTTTGTTCGTAAAGGCAATGAGGCGTTCCAACTTTTCCGCAGCGGCTCCGGAGTCTATCGTCTCTTGAGCCAGTCGAAACCCCTCTTGCAACGTATTAGCCTTTCCTCCCACCACCAGAGCTGCCGCGGCGTTGAGACACACGATATCGCGTGGTGGTCCCTTGCACCCTCGCAGGAGATCCCGGATGATGCGCGCGTTGTCAGCCGGAGAACCTCCGGCAATCTCCTGACGAGCCACCCTCCGGATGCCGAAATCCTCCGGCGCGACAAAGCTGCTGGTGACGACCCCGGCTTTGCCTTCGGATATTTTGGTGCGATCCGACAGGGTCATCTCGTCTAACCCATCCATTCCGTGAATGACGAAGCAATGATGGGTTCCCAGGCTCAGCAAGACCCGCCCCAGCACCTCGGTCCACTTGGCCTCGTACACTCCCACGACTTGATGGGTGGCGCCAGCCGGGTTGGCTAACGGTCCCAGCAGATTCAAGATTGTCCTAATGCCTAACTCGCGTCTGGGGCCGGCACACTGTTGCAGGGCCCGATGATAGAGCGGTGCGAACAGAAACCCCACACCCACTTCGTCAATGCACTCGGCCACCCGCTCCGGCTCCATATCAATCTTGACACCCAACTCGGCCAAAACATCGGCGCTTCCACTCCGAGACGACACGGAACGGTTCCCGTGTTTTGCTACCGTCACGCCGGCGCCAGCAGCCACCAGGGCAGCGGCGGTCGAAATGTTAAAGGTGTGGGCGCCGTCTCCCCCCGTCCCACAGGTATCCACGACAATTTTGGCGCCCACCCTAATGCGAACCGATCGGTCGCGCATGGCCCTCACCGAACCGACGATCTCGTCAACCGTTTCCCCCTTTTGTCTGAGCCCCATGAGATAGGCGGCAATCTGGGCCGGTGTTGCCAACCCATCCATGATTTCAACCATGACCGTTTCCGCCTCTTGTGCGGAAAGGCTGTTTCGGTCGGCCAGTTTCGCAATGGCGTCTTTGATCATGGTGAGAATCGGCGGGAATGGCTAGAGCTTCAGGAAATTTCTGAGCAGATCCTTTCCGACGGTGGTCAGAATCGATTCCGGATGAAATTGTACCCCTTCGGCTCCCAACGTCTTATGTCGAATCCCCATGATCTCTCCTTCATCGGTCTCGGCGGAAATCTCAAAACACTCTGGCAACGTCGCCCGGTCAACGATCAACGAATGGTATCTGGTAGCTTCAAATGGATTAGGCAATGACCGATAGATCGTTCGGCCATCATGTTTGATCAGGGACGTTTTGCCGTGCATCAGGCGCGGCGCGCGGGTGATGGTCCCCCCAAAAGCAGCCGCCAGCGATTGATGCCCAAGACAGACCCCCAGAAGAGGGATCTTGCCCGCGAAGGCTCGGATAGCCTCGACAGATATGCCGGCTTCCTTGGGCGTGCAGGGACCGGGTGAAATCACGAGACGGGCAGGATGAAGGTCTTCGATGCGCTCCACCGTGAGCTCGTCATTGCGAAAGACGAGGACGTCTTCGCCCAGTTCGCCAAAATATTGCACCAGGTTGTACGTAAATGAATCGTAGTTGTCGATAATCAGCAGCATATGGTGAAAGGGCTCGATCGCCTGTTCATCCGAGCATGCAAGACCGGCCCGTCGTGCTCGGCATCACCATGACCGTTCTTTCCCGCCAACGTGCCATCGAGACCGGCACGACCGGTCGGCCTCCCCCTTTTGTTTCCGACTCTACTTGTTTCCGACTCTACTCCAGCCCCTGCTCGGCCAGCTCGATCGCGCGCATCATGGCGCGCGCTTTATTGCAGGTCTCCTCATATTCATGCTCGGGGCTTGAATCGGCGACAATGCCGGCACCAGCCTGAATGAACGCTCGATGGCGAAACACGACCACCGTCCGAATGTTGATACACATGTCCATGTTGCCGGAAAAACTGATGTATCCTACCGCTCCCGCATAGGGCCCCCGTTTGGTTGGCTCCAGCTCCTCGATGATTTCCATCGCCCGAATTTTCGGCGCACCGGAAACAGTCCCTGCCGGAAAGCAGGCCTTCAGCACCTCATAGGCGGTTTTGGAAGGGGCCAATTTGCCTATCACATGAGAAACGATGTGCATCACGTGGGAATACCGTTCGACCGTCATCAGTGATTCAACTTGCACAGAGCCTGGTTCGGCCACCCGCCCGACGTCATTCCGTCCCAGATCCACGAGCATGATATGCTCCGCCCGCTCCTTGGGATCCGCCAGCAGCCGACGCTCAAGCTGAAGATCCTCGTCCGAGGTGGTCCCGCGGCGCCTGGTGCCCGCAATGGGACGCACCGAAATGAGTCCATCTTCACAACGGACCAAAATCTCCGGCGAGGACCCGATCAGCTCAACGCCAGCAACGCGCAGGTAATACATATAGGGAGATGGATTTACGACGCGCAACGCCCGATAGAGTTGAAACGGCGGCGTCTGCAGATTGGTCTCCCACCGTTGGGACAACACACATTGGAAAATATCTCCTGCCCTGATGTATTCCTTCGCCGTCTCCACCATCTTTTCAAAATCCGCCTTGCTCATATTGGGAGTAAACCGGAGAGGCGACCGACGGTGCTTGGGTTTCGACGGCCGAAGGGGCCGGCGCAAGCGAGCGATCATCTTCTCGATATTGTTGGTCGCAGTTTGATAGGCCTGGCGGATCTCTCGGTCGGACGACCCCTTGACGTGCGCATTGGCCACAACTTTGATCTTTTGCGTGACGTTGTCGAAGATGAGCAGCGTTTCCGTCAACAACAGAGCGAAATCAGGAACGTTGAGCTGGTCTTTGGGGCGGGATGGAATCGTCTCGAACGTCTTGACTACATCATAGCCGATATATCCGACAACACCGCCGACGAAGCGCGGCAAACCGGGGACCGTCACGGGCCGATAGGTTTCCATGAACTCTCGCAACCGATCGAAGGGAGCACCACGGCCAGGAATTCTTGTGGTCCGCCTTCCTTCCCGAATCAGAAGGTCTCCGCGATCCTCGAGCAGGACGGTCGTGGCACCACTCCCCAGAAAAGAATAGCGGGCCCACTTTTCCCCCCCTTGAATACTCTCGAGCAGATAGGCAGAGGGACCGTGATCGATCTTGGCAAAGGCGGAGACCGGTGTATCATGATCCGCCAAGATCTCCCGATACAAGGGAATGAGATTCCCTTCCTTCGTATAGGAGCGGAACTCCTGCAAATTGAGCGAATACGTCGGCGATCCCATACGCCTCGTGTGGTTACTCAACTGCGATCACCAACCGTTGGCCCACCTCAATGATGTCGTCGGTCAACTTGTTCATCGCTTTCAATTTCTCGGTTTCGACGCCGTACCGCCGGCTGAGGCGGAACAGGGTCTCTCCCGGCCTCACCACATGGATGATTGTGCCCGACTTCGCGAGGGGGAGGGACTCCTGGGAGAGGCCCCCTCCTTTCGCCGCCTTCGACGCCGCCTTGGCCACGCTTTTCTGCCCCTCATCATCCGACGGGAGAGGTTCTGCCGGAGGATCACCCTTCTTGGCCTTGGCGGTGGCTTGACCGCCACCCTTGCGCAGCTCCTCCAGAGCCTTTCGTTCAAGCAGCGCGGCCTCTTTGACGGCTTCGGCTTCCTCTTGCAGCCGCGCCATCTGTTCTCGAAGAGTCTGAACCTGCGCGAGCAATTCCCGATTGCGAGCCTCGAACTCTATCAATTCCCGCTTGGTCCGTTTGACTTCGCGTTCCAATTCCGCGGCTCGCCGTTCTTCTTGAGCCAGCAGCCGCTGGAAATTCAAACTCCGCGCCTTTTCCGCCTCATACTTTTCCTCCAGTACAACACAGCCGCTGAGCAGCAGGCTGGAGATCGCCAGCACCCCCGCCTGAACAGTTCCATACGCCCATCGCCAATTGCCCCTCTTGACCGTCACCACCTCTTTTGCCATACCCACCCCCTCCGCAGCGTTCACCCCTGGAACCTCTCCTGCCCATTCCTCCACCAGTCGGCAGGCCTGTAGGAGCGCGTCTGCGATGAAAGCTACAGGATAGAGGCCGGCGCCGCGAAAGTCAAAGTGCCCATCCTTCCTTCAAGAACGCGAAGAACGCGCAAGAACTTGACCCAAGCGTTTGACCGTCTGCTCAACCCTGTGATACGGTCGCTCCGCCAGGCAGCTACACCGTCCCATGCAGCAGAACCTGTTTGATCAGAATAGTCCCGCTTCCGCCGACGCTCCCTCTTCCCTCAAAGACCGGCTGGATCGACTGAAGGCTGAAATCAAGCGCCACGACTATCTTTACTACGTCAAGGATCGTCCGGAAATCTCCGACAGTGAATATGATCGACTGTTCCGCGAATTGCTCGACATTGAGCGAGCCCACCCCGAACTCGTCACGCCGGACTCACCCTCGCAGCGAGTTGGCGCCCCGCCGCTAGATGAACTGGGCAAGGTCCAGCATGAACGGCCGATGTTGAGTCTGGACTCCCTGATCAACCATCAGGAGGTCCTCGCATTCGATCAACGGATCAAGCGGGAATTGAGACTGGATCAGGTGGATTACGTGGCAGAACCCAAGTTCGATGGTCTGTCCGTCGAGTTGGTATACGAACGAGGGCTGTTCGTCCGGGGCTCCACGAGGGGAGACGGGATGGTGGGCGAGGACGTCACCTTGAACCTCCGCACGATCCGGTCTCTGCCGCTTTCTCTCTTGGCCGACAGTCACCCGCCGGCCCATTTGGCTGTTCGGGGCGAGGTCTACATGCGACGCGACGATTTTCATGCCCTTAACCGCCGGATGGCCGAACGGGGCGACGAAACGTTTGCCAACCCACGCAATGCTGCCGCCGGCTCACTGCGCCAATTGGACTCTCGCATCACCGCTGAACGGCCTCTGGTGGTGACCTGCTATGAGGTCATGGCCTCGACTGGAACACTCCCTCCATCCCACTGGGAGGAGTTGGAAACGCTTGCCGCCTGGGGGTTTCCAATCCCCACCCTTCGTCAACTATGTCGGACGATCCAGGATGTCTTAGCGTTCCACCATGAAACCGAGCAGCACAGAGACGACCTCCCCTACGAAATCGATGGCATCGTGGTGAAGGTGAATCGGCGAGAGTTTCAAGATCGCCTGGGTATGAAATCGAGGAGCCCTCGGTGGGCCATGGCCTACAAATTTGCTCCGCGGAAGGAAATCACCAAGATCCACAAGATCATCGTCTCCGTCGGTCGGACTGGCACCTTGACGCCATTGGCCCTCCTCAATCCCGTTGAAGTCGGCGGCGTCACCATCAGCCGTGCAACCCTGCACAATGCCGACGAGGTCGCCCGCAAGGACGTGCGCGACGGAGACACCGTCAAAGTCGAGCGAGCCGGTGATGTGATTCCAGCCATTGCCGAGCGAGTGCCCATGCCCGGCGAAGTGCGCGCCGCCCCCTTTACCATGCCGGACCACTGTCCGGTCTGCGGCTCAACCGTCGCTCGGGAGGGAGCCTACTACTACTGCACCGGCCATGCGACCTGTCCGGCCCAGTTGAAGGGAGCGCTTGAGCACTTTGCCTCAAAGGCGGCGATGAACATCGAGGGATTGGGCAAAAAAACGGTCGCCCAACTCGTTGACCGTGGACTAGTCCGAGACCTGGCTGATCTCTATCATCTGAAACGAGAGCAGATCCTGGAACTCGATGGTTTCGCCGACCGCTCGGCAACGCTCTTGCTGGAGGCGATTGAACGAAGCAAACGTGCGCCACTTGATCGGTTTCTCTATGCACTGGGCATCCGCCAGGTCGGCCGACATATCGCGTCGGTTTTGGCCAGAGAATTCGGCTCTCTCCAGGCCCTCATGCAGGCGGACGAGGCGCGCTTACAGGCCGTAAAAGAAATCGGCCCGGAAATCTCGGCCAGCCTCGTGTCTTATTTTCAAGAACCCTCCAATCGGCGTGTGCTTGATCGCCTACTCCAAGCCGGCATTCTGATTGAGCAGCCGGCTCTTCCTCAGGAAAGATCCACTCGGCCATTGGCCGGAAAAAGTTTTGTTTTTACGGGAGGGCTTGAGACCCTCAGCCGCGAGGACGCCTCGTCCCTCGTTGAGCGGCTGGGCGGCACGGTCTCTTCGGCCGTGAGTACGAAAACTTCGTTCGTGGTGGTCGGCGCCAACCCTGGATCAAAACTGGCGCAGGCCCAGAAACTGGGCGTTCCCCTTTTGACTGAGCAGGAATTTCTCAAGCTGGTTGAACACCCGCAATCTTCTTATTAACTGACCGGATTCAGTGTCTCGATCGGAGCCGGAGCCTTTTCCTCCTTAAAGATCTGGACGCTGCGGATGGAACGGGGATCTGCTTCATGCACGACCAGTCGGCAATTCTCGATCCGCAGCTCTTCGCCGGTTTTGGGAATGTACCCCAGCCGTTCCTGGATCAGTCCGCCGATCGTAAGGGCATCGTCACCGAGATCAACCTTGAGAAATTCGTTGACTTTGCGGACTTCGGTCCGCCCGTGGACCAAGATCTGGTTCTTCCCAATGCGCTTGATCAGTTCTTCGGTGATATCGGTCTCATCGACGATTTCGCCGACAACTTCCTCCAGTAGATCTTCTAGCGTCACCAACCCCATGACCCCTCCGAATTCGTTGACCACGATTCCCATATGTCGCTTTTCCTGTTGAAATTGCTTCATCAAGTCGTCGGCGGTTTTTCCAGCCGGCACAAACAGGGGCGGTTGCGCGATGTCCTGGAGCCGTAAGTCGGAGTGCCCCTTCGCCAATTCGATGAGCGCCCTGGTTTTGTAGAGAATTCCCGTGATGTTGTCGAGAGTGCCGTCATAGATGGGAATTCGGGAATACTTTGAATTGAAGAGCGACTCCTCGGCATCCTTGAGCCGGAGCGAGCTTTCAAGGGCAAAAACATAGATGCGGGGAGTCATCGCGTCTTCCGCCGTAATATCCTTCAATTGGAAGACGTTTTTGATCATTTTGACCTCTTCCACCTCAAGTTCTCCGGCCTTCCCACCTTGATCCAACATGATTTTGAGTTCTTCCTCCGTAACCAACGGCAGCGTCAGCCCCTTTCCTCCGGTTAATTTGTAGATCAAGGGAACCATGACGAAAAGAAGGGGCTGCATGAGGACCTGAACCCAATAGACCGGATAGGCCATATTCAACGTGACCGGAACCGCAAACTTGGCGGCCAGGGTCTTGGGAATCACATCCACCGATACGAGAAGCACGAAGGTCAGCACTCCCACCATGATGGCGATAGCCTCTTCAAAGATACTTTGCCCCCCATAGATGTTCAGCGTCATAAAGGTGGCGTACATTGGGATCGCCGTTCCCACCAGCCGATCGCCCACGAGGATGGTTGACAACAGTTTCTGGGGATCACTCCGTAACAGTAATGCCTTGGCCGCGCGCTTACTCCCATTTTGAGCCAGGGCCTTGAGTTTGGTTTCGTTGACGGCAAAAAAGCCAATCTCGGCTGTCGAGATCACAACCGACAACCCGATCAACCCCAGGAGGATGAGGATATCCATTGTTATCTGTTCGTGGCGTTAGGGACGCTCAAGAGAAACGGGCGATCGACCAATGGGGCGTGTGTTGGGGCAAAGATAGAAAAGATAGGATTGAGTTATCATATTGGGAATTCTCCTAGGAATTTTTCTATTTCCTTGGCACCGATACATCTACCACAGGGGCGGGGTGGAGGCAAGAGATTGATTAAAAAAACTAAATAAATCAATTTGTTGCAATGCTCAATCCCGTTGATTTCCTTCATCGTCACGCACCACGAACGATTCAACGTTCAGCATGCGATCAAGGCGTGCAGAGGCAGCCATCGCCTGGGTTTCCGTGAGAAATTGCCCCACTTGCACCCGATATCGACGCCCCTCCGGCAAATTCACTCCCATGATTCGTCCTCCTGGAAATTCCGACTCGGCCCGAGCCAGTAGGGCCCTGGCATTCTCTAGGCTAGCGAAGGCACCGATCTGCACCCTGAGCACTCCCACTCCCCCCGGTCTGGGAGCATAACCGATCACCCGCAATTCAATTTCGTCCGTTCCCTTCCCAATCATCCCGATAGCTCTGGCCCCAGCCAGTGACAAGTCCAACACCCGTCCCTTTACAAAAGGGCCTCGGTCATTAATCCTGACCGTCACCTGACGTCCCGATGTTACGGAACGAACAACGGCGATAGACCCCAGAGGCAATGTGCGATGGGCGGCGGTCAACTGGTGCATGTCATACCGCTCGCCATTGGCGGTCTTGTTCCCGTGAAAGCCCGGCCCATACCACGAGGCCATGCCCCGCTGCACATAGCCGATGGGATAGTCAGGAGGGTAAACCTGGGACGGTGACGATCGACATCCAGAAAGCGCAAGCCCTCCCACCAGCATAGCCGCGACGGCCGCTCCGGAGGCAAGGTGCGCAAGCGGCTGAGGCCGCATAGGTCAAAACTCATCAAGGGATTGGTTGCGAAGGACCGTCAACGCTTTGTTGGTGTTGGAAACAGTCAGGACCACGATAGCCCGTTTTCCTTCCCTGGACGGCGTGCAGTATCCGCATTTGATGTTGATGCGATGTTTGTTCAACAGATCAGCCACTTCTTTGAGCGCCCCCGGTTTATTCTCAAGGCTGAGCAACAGCGCCGTCTCTTCGGCAAACCTGATCTTTGCTGCCTTAAGCGCGGCCCGAGCTCCTTCGACGTCGGCGACCAACAGACGGAGTTTGCCCCTGCCGGTCACCTCGGGAGCGGAAAACGCCTTGATGTTGACTCCGGCTTCCCCTAGCACCGATGCCACCTTCGCCAACACACCGGGTTTACTGAGACTGCTGACGACAAATTGCGTAGTGGTAGGCATACCCCGCAACTCCGTATTGAAGTTTGGACGATTTCTGCTCTCTCACCAACGGTCTAGGTTTGACCATCCAATTTCAGACGCTAACACGTGCATCTCGCTCGCGTCTCGCCCCTCACCATCCAGCGGGAAACATCACCTCGCTACCTTGCTGGCAGCACGGCACCCGTTCAGCATGAGGAATGCTCATCTATATATAGATGGAGCATCATCCTGTCAACGCGAACGACAGTATCGGCCCCTCTCCCCGCGGCTCCCAAATGAGTCGAAGGTGGTCGCTCACGAGGCCAAAACTCGTATGGCCCCCACCAGAAATGCAGGAAGGCCACGGTAGAATGATCGAGCGAGGCAGCTCATGCAAACACAATGTGGAATACCGGCCGTCGTGAACGAAGCGGAAACGGATAGACTGATCTACAGAAGAAGCCAGAGTCGGTAAGGCTTTCCACTTTGTTATTGCACAGGATCAAACCCACGATAGAACAAGACGTCGAAGGCCATAGAGAATAGAAACAACGAGAACGGCTCTCCTTCTCGCAAAGCCTAACGCAGAGCCAACCGGCGAGCCAGTTTCCCTCGCATCCGGGCTGACCGTGACGTGAAAGGGCACGAATGATACTCCGCCTCAGCATCGAGCAGCCACCGGATCAGGGGCTGATACGGCATGTGATATTTCCGGGCCTCTGCCAAAATGTCTGACAACTGGAGGATCGTGCCCCCACTTCTCGAACAGATTCTTTAACCGCATGCCACAATAAGTAGACGGTCTCCCCGTTCCATTCTCCCCGTTCAATTCTCTTTCTCTCGCCCACGCTTCTCCCGCCGACGGCGAAATGCCATCCACGGCGTGGGAGACACTACGGCGGGGGCACTGTGAAGCTCAAAACGAACCCGAGAGCGTTCGAACGAGTGGAGAGCCTTCTCCATCACGAGCAGCCGCTCGTGGCACCGCAACTGACGCATTTCAGGCAGGTGCCATTGCGCACCATCGTGAACTGTTTGCACTCAGGACAGGGGTCTCCCTCATATCCCTTCACCTTGGCGCTCTGCACCTCCGTGAAGGTCAGGGTCTCGCGCTTGATTTCAACCTGCCTGGCCACGTTGTGCCCATTGTCATGACTTCTGCTTCTCCCCCCGTTCCGACGAACGGGCAGATGCTCCGTGAGAAGCGCGGAGGTAGCCAAGGTCTTGAGATCCGCTTCCTCTTCCACACACTCGGGATCCATGTCGTCTTTTTTCATGGAATCCATCCGCAGATCTTCTTCCTTGACCTGCGCCAGGTCGTAGCGATCCAGATACGTGATCGCCAGCTCCCGGAAAATGTAGTCGATGATCGAGGTCGACATTTTGATGCGGTCATTCAGCTTGACCGGCCCGTTGGGCTCGAACCTGGTAAAGACAAATGCATCGACGAATTCCTCAAGCGGCACGCCATGTTGCAACCCCAAAGAGATGGCAATGGCAAAACAGTTCATCAGGCTTCGGAACGCCGCCCCCTCCTTGTGCATATCGAGAAAAATTTCGCCCAACGTTCCATCCTCGTACTCACCGGTCCGAAGATAGAGTTTGTGTCCTCCAATAATCGCCTTCTGCGTATAACCGTTCCGCCGGCTCGGCAACGGCCGCCGCTTGGCCAGATATCGTACCACTACCCGTTCGGCCGCTTTCTCGGCAACCGATTCGATGGAGCCTTCGGCCTCAGCCGCCTTCCCGATCTCCGAAGAGGCGCTCAACGGCTGGCTCAACTTTGACCCGTCCCGATAGATCGCCACCGCCTTGAGCATACTTTCCCAGGCCAGTCGATAGGCATGTTTGACGTCTTCCACTGTGGCGTCATGCGGCATGTTGATCGTCTTGCTGATTGCGCCACTGATGAACGGCTGTGCTGCGGCCATCATGCGAATATGGGCCTCCACGGCAATGGAGCGACGCCCGATACGACCGCAACGGTTGGCGCAGTCAAAGACCGGGAGGTGCTCAGGCTTGAGATGCGGCGCCCCTTCAACCGTCATGGTGCCGCAACAATAATCGTTCGCTGCAGCGATTTCTTCCTGCGTAAAGCCGAGCGCCTTGAGCATGTTGAAGGAGGGACTATCCAGTTGAGCCTTGCTGAACCCTAATTTCTCGATGCAAAAGGACTCACCAAGAATGAATTTGTTGAAGACGAACTGGATGTCAAACGCCTGCGCCAGATTACTTTCAATGCGGGCCAGCGCCTCATCGTCAAACCCTTTGGCTCGCAGCGAGTCATGATTAATAAAGGGCGCCTGTTTCAGGGTCTGCGCCCCGACACAGTAGCGCACGATGTCCTGGATTTGCTGCTCGGTGTAGCCCAGGGTCGCCAACGCCACCGGCAGGCTTTGATTGATGATTTTGAAATATCCGCCACCGGCCAATTTTTTAAACTTCACCAGGGCAAAGTCCGGCTCGATGCCGGTCGTGTCGCAATCCATGACCAACCCGATCGTGCCGGTCGGAGCAATGACCGTTACCTGTGCGTTGCGATAGCCGTAGGCCGTCCCCAGCTCGAGCGCCCGGTCCCATGACCGTCTAGCGGCGATTAGCAGATCGGGCGGGCAATTCTCCGGTTGAATCCCCGTCGGTTTGATCGTCAGGCCCTCATATTCCTCGCGCGGGGCATTGTAGGCGGCCCGGCGGTGATTGCGGATCACCCGCAACATGTGCTCGCGGTTCTTTTCGTAGCCGGGGAAGGGCCCTAATTCCGCCGCCATCTCCGCGGACGTGCCATAGGCCTCGCCCGTCATGATGGCTGTGATGGCTGCACAGATTGCACGGCCCTTGGGGGAATCATACGGAATCCCCTGCCGCATCAACACCGTTCCCAAATTGGCATACCCCAGACCGAGCGTTCGAAACCGATAGCTCTTCTCCGCGATCGACCGACTGGGAAACGACGCCATCAACACGCTGATTTCCAACACAATGGTCCATAACCGCACAGCATGTCGAAAGTTTTCTAATTCGAACCGCCCATCGGGGCTATAGAACGCCGCGAGATTCAGCGAGGCCAGGTTACAAGCCGTGTCGTCCAAGAACATATATTCCGAGCAGGGATTAGAGGCATTGATACGGCCATCTTCCGGACAGGTATGCCATTCGTTGATCGTGGTGTCATATTGAGTCCCCGGATCCGCGCACACCCAAGCCGCCCAGGCGATCCGATCCCACAGATCGCGGGCCTTGAGAGTCTTACAAATTTTGCCATCGGTCCGGCGCCGCAAATGCCAATCCCCGTCGGCGTCCAAGGCAGCGAAAAACTCATTGGGAATTCTGACGCTGTTGTTCGAGTTCTGCCCCGAGACAGTTTGATAGGCCTTGCCGTCCCAATTGGTGTCATATTCATGAAAGACGAAGTGGGTGTATCCCTGTTTCGCGTAAGCAAACATTCGCTGGATATAGGCCTCCGGCACCATGTCCCGGCGGGCCTGAGCCAGAGCCTCCCGCAACACCTGGTTGGTCTTGGGATCCAAGTCTAGTGTGATACCGCCCTTGCCATCGGCGACGTGACAGGCCTTGAGCACGCTGTTGAGCCGCTGCGCGCAAATTTTCGAGCCGGTCACCATCGCCGCCACTTTCTGCTCCTCGATCACCTTCCAGTCAATGAACTCCTCGACATCTGGATGATCCAGGTCCAAACACACCATCTTGGCGGCGCGCCTGGTCGTTCCCCCCGATTTGATCGCCCCAGCCGCCCGGTCTCCGATCTTCAAAAAAGACATCAAACCGGACGATTTGCCACCCCCAGACAGCCCTTCTCCCTCCCCCCGCAATTTGGAGAAGTTGGTTCCGGTCCCGGAACCATACTTAAACAGCCTTGCCTCACGAACCCAGAGATCCATAATCCCGTTTTCATTGACTAGATCATCCTCGATCGACTGAATGAAACAGGCGTGCGGTTGGGGATGTTCAAAGGCATTGGTTGCTTTCACAACTTCGCGGGTAACGGGATCAACGTAATAGTGTCCTTGAGCGGGACCCGTTAACCCATAGGCATAATGGAGCCCCGTATTGAACCACTGGGGTGAGTTGGGAGCCGCCATTTGCCGAGCCAACATGTAACAGAGTTCATCATGAAAGGCCTCCGCATCCTCAGGAGTCGTGAAATAGCCGTGAGACTTCCCCCAATAGGTCCAACAACCAGCCATTCGTTCAAAAACCTGCCGGGCATCACGCTCTCCCCCTAACACCGGTTTCCCATCCGGTCCCTTCAGCACCTGCCCCTGTTCATCACGCTGGGGGACTCCGGCTTTTCTAAAGTACTTCTGGGCCAGGATATCGACCGCCAACTGTGACCACTGTTCCGGCACATCGATATGGTCGAGCTTGAATACGACGGATCCGTCCGGATTGCGAATTTCGGACGAGCGTTTGACAAAGGTGATCCCTTCATAGGGGCTTCGGCCTCGTTGGGTGAATCGTCGTTCAATCCTCACAGCATTCCTCCTTGTGGAGACGAAATGTGTAGAAATGACTTTCTGACTGCCTTGTCTCATCCGTTTTTTCTAGAACAAAAAGGGCTTCATCGGTGTCGATTCATATGTGTCATTGTGCGTCATTGGTGATAATTTTCAATTGGGGAGAGACTACATATAGCTATTGTTAGCGTTTGTCAACACTAAATATAGTGGTATTCCTGTGAAATTTGGGGAGAATCTGTGGATAGTCGTCTCTATTGTTTATAGAGCCACTTTGACCTGTCCTCAAAACCACTTATCCACGAGGCGATTATGAGGACGATGACGGTAAGAAGCGTATAAATGCCTCAAAAAAATTTTTTTAAAGTACGGGGGGAGCGGATGACTGGTTGGCTAGGGACAACATTACCGTTTAGGAAGCACAACGCCAGGTTTTCAGGGCATGCGATCACTAATCTTTAATCTTTTCAAGACTTTCTTTCACTCCGGTGAGGGGAATAAATCGGCCACCGATACCCAGCACGACCACCTTGCTTCCCCCCACCATGGTCTCATATCGACTAAAGAGCCCCCAGTTATGCCTCGTCGTCGCCGGTCGAACGACACTTTCCACAAGTTGCCTGCTGTGTGGACGAACAATCTCTAGAAGAAACCGCTGATCCGGTACGGCAACGCGATCCCCTGTTTGATCGAGCACCCGTTGCAACTCCGCTCCGACGAACTGAACATAATCGTCCGTCGAAGGATTCGACCAAGCTAACCATACCGCTCCTGTGAGCACCAGCACGAGGGCAATCAATGGCCCAAGCCTCACGGGCTCATCCTGTTTTTCGCTCGATCCCAGCATCCCTTCATCGGGCTTTCCCATCTTTGTCTGCATTGTCCCGTAGCGAAAACCTGGCCCCATTCCATCCACCAGAGCATCCCACACGCAGAGCATCCCACACGGTGGGGATCACACCGCCTGAAACTGGTTCACTGGCTCAACGGTTTTCTCTATTCCGAGGTGTCTCCTCAGAAACCACACAACCACTAGGCCTGGCAACGCCACCACAAAAGTCACGATAAAGAACTCCGTCCACCCGATTGTTTCTACGAGAACGGCGGACGGCCGACCGGCGAAGACCCGTCCCAACGCTTCAAGAGACGATAACAAGGCAAACTGAGTCGCCGTGTAGCGAGGGTCGCACAACGACATAATTAGTGCCACGAACGCTGCGGTCCCCATTCCCCCTGTCACATTTTCAACCACGACCGCCGCTGTCAGGAGGGCCGTATTTTTTCCTATCAAAGCCACCAGGGCAAACCCCAAGTTTGAAAGGGCTTGCAGCAGCCCAAAGACCAAGAGAGTTGTCATCAAACTCATCCTCGTCATCACCGCACCCCCGAATAAAGCACCAATCAGAGTGGCGACGATTCCGACCCCCTTCACCATCCCCACATCCGTTGACGAAAAGCCAACGCCTCCGATGAAAAAGGCTGTCTGGAGCGACGCGGCCACCGCATCACCAAGCTTATACAACACCACAACAGCCAAGAATCCCAACGCATGGGGCCGGGAGAAAAATTCCTTAACCGGCGCGCCGACCGCCTCGGCAAGACTTCGCGGCGGCTCAGCCACACGAGTGGGTTCCGGACTCACAATAATCGTCGCAAGCCCCGCGGCCATGAGAGCAGCCATGACCAAATACATCGCTCGCCAGCCAATAGAATCGGCCAGCATCAGAGCCCCAGCGCCGGCGACCAACAAAGCCATTCGATACCCATTAACCCAGACCGCCGCACCCAGCCCTCGCTCATGGGAATGTAACGTCTCGGTCCGATAGGCATCAAACACGATATCCAACGAGGCAGAGAAAAACGCAACCAGCAGCGCCAAGGCAGCCAACATCTCCGGATGGTCACCGGGTCCGGTCACGGCCATGAGCGTTAGCCCGACCGCTACGGACGATTGAGTCAGC